>JAOABT010000465.1 GCA_026418215.1 Clostridia bacterium
GCCTTGTGTAAACTGCCGTTCCAGAATAGCCTTTCTTATCGGCATAGTTAAAATACGAGGAATAACCCTCGAGCGTCAGGTCCAACTGACCCTCCGAGAGCTTCGTTTCCTGCAAGCACAGTATGTCAGGCCTTTTACTATCAAAGAATTCGAGAAAACCCTTGGCTAGAACAGCCCGTAATCCATTTACATTCCATGAGATAAGCTTAATCATGCAATTTCTCCTTATCGTTCTGATATTTACGTCTAAATGAAGTACCATTACTATCGTCTTATAACTATGGATCTCCTGCTTTTTATCGGCAATCCTTCATAGTTTCTCACCAATCACTTGACTATTAATGATTTTGAATATAGCACCTAGCATCACTAAAACATATTACTTCCATTTATTACTTATCTAATTGTATAGGACTTATATCAACTGCCGCAGGTCTCCCATATTTTTGTTTGCTCAAAGGCGCTGACCGCCTCATCGGCACCTCTAACGATGGTATCCTCAAAGGCCATAAGCTTCAAAAGCTTGATGGCATTCCTGGATACAGCCCTGCCTTCTTTTATCCTGTAATCAAACTGTATTTCATCGTTGGTAATGGTCTCTTCAAAGTGCTTGTTCTCGAAAACATCCTTTAGAATGTGGGTGAGCTCCACGTCATGGGTTGCGGCAAGTACACAGGCATTGAGTCTAGATAGAGCAAGAAGCAGCTGTGATGAAGCCGCAATGCGCTCTATGGTGTTTGTTCCCCTTAGTACCTCATCAATAACACACAGACATTTTACTGCCTGATTTGCTGTTTGAAAAATACGTTTAAGTGATTTGATTTCAGCAACAAAGTAGCTCTCACCGTTTAAAATACTGTCTTTAAGGGCCATGGAGGTGATGGGAAACAAGGGCACTGATGTCCAGGCCTTTGCATGTACCGTTCCTATGGTATGCGCCAGTAATGTATTAAGGGCTACACTCTTAAGATAGGTAGACTTACCCGAAGCATTCGAACCCGTAAGTAGCAACGGCTTAGTAAGGATAACGGGGTTGGGTGTACATTCCCTAATGAGAGGGTGAGTCGCCTCTTCAGCCATAACCATATGTATATTATCCTTGTCAGCCCAGAGAATCTCTGGTAAGCACCAGTTCTCAAGGCTCCTACGGTAAGAAGCAATACTTATAGAGGCATCTAGCTCGCCAATGAGGAGAATGAGCTTGATAAAGTCTTCCCTGTGCACCCTTACAAACTCAACTGCTCCTTGATAACTCCAAAGGTCAATAAGGAAGACACTTTTGATGAAGATTGAATAATCAGGCACATCGGATTGAGGCGGAAAAATAAACCGCGCTGGAGAGCCTTTCCTGGCTAAAGGGCTAAGCTTGGCATACATGTCACGCAGGCTGTCGAAATGCTCCTGTAATTCAGACGGGCCCTTGTCTTGAAGTGTTCCCGCAAAGGACACAACGGATGCCGCCTGTACGATGGTTTCAATGCCCGCTTGTATATGCTTCGCTGTTTTCTCATGGTAAAGTACATTGGCACCGATACTGATCCCAACGAGAAACACACCTAAGCCAAGGTCAATCAGCAAGGTGGGCAGAAAAAGGATGGGCAGGAAGCTTAGAACCTTGTGAAGCCATTTATTCTTGAGATCCATGAAATCGATATCCCCGGTCAACGTGGAAACACGGCCGCTTTCAGACTTCCCGTAGCGGGCCAGCAAGAGTTGAAGCCTTTCCCTCTCCTCAGGATGCTTGTCCCAAAACTCAATCATCTTGAGGCGCTTATTAAGGACACTTTTATTAAAAAGGGGTGTTCTTAGCAAATAATAGAGGGTTTCGTCTCCCATAGAGGTGTGTGTACTGTTTATCTTACTATAAAGTCTATCGAGTTCTAAATCGTTCCATGTGATATCATCTACAACCAGTTGACTGCTTGATTGGTTAAGAAACCTGAATAGCTGAGAAAAGCCCTTAAAATCCCTCTGATCATATTCGTTTTCAGGCTCCTGCCCCCAGGAAGCCTTGATTTGAGTCATGAGCTTCTTTTTATTGTTTTGTCCTCGATAGGAATAATCTATAATAAAAAACACCGCAATGATACAAACGGCTACAATAAAATCTCCCACATTGATCCTCCCAATCTGTTTTCCCGTACATTATATCCCTCGTTTTGCAAGCCTGCAACGCCGATCATGCAAAAAAACGAGCATTATGGTAAATAATATAGCTTTGCAACTAGACGTGCATTCTATCTTTTGTTATACTTTTGTCTGGTTGTGAAGAAACCTGTCAGATAAAATCAAAATTTGTAGGAGGATTCGCTTTATGCAGCGCAGAGTCTACCAGGTAGATGAAAAAGTACCTTTTCTCCAGGCGTTACCGCTAAGCTTCCAACATCTGTTCGCGATGTTTGGTGCTTCGGTTCTGGTTCCGTTCCTTTTTAATCAGGCCGCACAGAAAGCCAGCGGAAATCCATCAGCTCAAGTCATCGACCCAGCCTTGGTTCTTCTCTTAAACGGTATAGGCACTCTCATTTACTTATTCCTCTGTAAAGGAAAGGCCCCCGCATTTTTGGGTTCCAGTTTCGCTTTTATCGCCCCGGCATCAGCCATTATTGCAAGTTCAAAAGATGTAGCTACCAATTTCCCGAGAGCTCTTGGCGGTTTTATCGTTGCAGGAGCTATTTTTACAATTGTAGCTCTTTTAGTTAAAGCCGTTGGTACCAAATGGCTCGATGTTGTTCTACCGCCTGCAGCCATGGGTCCTATTGTTTCTCTTATCGGCCTTGAGCTTGCTGGAACAGCCGTCGGCATGGCAAAGCACTTCCCGCACGACACAGCTGGCCAGTTCGACAAGTATGCCATCATCATTGCGCTGGCAACCCTTGCAGTGGTTGTCCTCGGCAATGTCTTATTTAAAGGCTTTTTCGCCGCAATCCCAGTTCTCATCGGTGTCGTTTTCGGCTATGCGTTAACTGCTGTGATGAACATTTACATCCCCGGCCTCATCGATTTTAATGCAATTATCAATGCCCCTTTGATCAAGGTTCCAACCTTTGTCCTTCCGACCTTTGACATTTCGGCTATAGCAATCATTGTTCCGGCCGCTCTGGTGGTCATTTCCGAGCACATCGGCCACCTCGTGGTGACCAGCAACATCGTCGGCCGCGATCTTACCAAGGACCCCGGTCTTCACAGATCCATGCTCGGCGATGGCCTCTCCACCATGCTTTCGGGCTTCACAGGCTCCTGCCCTACTACCACTTACGGTGAAAACATGGGCGTTATGGCCATTACAAAGGTTTACAGCGTATGGGTCATCGGCGGTGCTGCCGTGATCTCCATCCTTATTTCCTTCTTTGGTAACGTGAAGGAAGCCATCACCAGCATACCTGTTCCCGTTATGGGCGGTATCTGCATGCTGCTGTTCGGCGTCATCGCAGCTTCCGGTATCCGTATGATTGTAGAATCCAAGGTTGATTACAGTAAATCACGTAACCTCATTCTGACTGCTGTCATCTTTATTGTAGGCTTAGGCGGCTTGTCCATCAAGGTTGGAAGCCAAATCGAGCTCAAGGGCATGGTTCTGGCAACCCTCGTAGGCATGGGCCTCAGCCTGATCTTCTATATCTTCGACAAGCTAAAGATTACAAACGACCAGGACTAAGAATAAGTCTTAAAATATCTCATGATATGTTAAATCTTCCAAAGCAAAAGAGCGAACCTTCGGGCTCGCTCTTTTGTTATATTCTAATATCCAGCTTAACTACAATTCAATATTCTAAAATGGAAGGCTCAACTAAACAGTCCTTTTAATTGCACTGTGAAGAGAGATCATTACACTGCAGTTTTGGCTTTTTCAAGTGTCTTGGACACGCTTAACTTAGCCGTAAACCCATAGACTCGCTTTTAATCGTAACTTTATTTGTATTCAAGTTGCTTCTAAAGTTATATTGCAGCCCTTCCTTTTATTCCCTAATTGCCTGCAATTAACTCCTGCTCAGGGTGTTCAGGACCTTCTTAACATAAACCGATTCAAACTCCTCAGAGAGCATGTCCATTAAAACGGCATCGTATTTCTCCCCGCCTACGACGCGCGCCTGCCTTCTTCTGCCGATTTCCTTAAAGCCAACCTTCTTATAGCAATTGAGCGCTCTCTCATTGTAGGAAAAGACGCCAAGCATAATATTGTTAAGGTTCAAAAGATTAAAGCCAAAATCCAGAAGCAGCTTGAGAGCTTCTGTCCCATAACCCTTGCCACGGTACTCCTGATCTCCAATAAAAATGCCCACGTGGCCTGTACGGTCGACATGATTGACACTAAAAAGGAGACAACGGCCTAGCAGCTTATCGGTTGCAAGATCCACAATATTAAAGACGGGGTCATGATTTTTAATGATATGCTCTATCCATTCCCTCATATTAGCCGGAAAAATAGTACCATAGGCCTCATCTCCAAGAGGAAGGGTCACCTCGAGCATATTCAGCCAAGCGGCCCATTGATCGGCATCCTCTATCGTTACGGGTGCAAGATAACATTTTTCACCTATGATTTTTCTGTAATAGCTCACTTAAATCTCCTACCTTTATTCTTAGTAATTACACTTTTCTTCCTGATGAGAAAAACTGAGGGCAATACGAGGAAGCACGTTACCCCCATGACGATGAGTAGCTTGTCTTTTGAGGGGTTCTCAATATCTTTAACCAGTTCTTGGGCTTGCTGAATGAGCTTTTCATCCATCAGCACCGTTGAGAGTATGCCGTTCTCGGGAATTTTAATGACATAGCTTTTATCAAAGCCCTTATAGGTTTCGATGGTGCCGTTATCTATTGAGACCTTCCAGACCTTGCTAAAGTCCCTTCTGAGTGAAAAATACACCACATTTTCTTTAGGATCGAAAAGGGATGACATGAGCGTTTCACACGAAGGGTTGGTTTGTACAGTTTTCTTTAAGACATCCCAGCCCGTATCAATGTTGAAGCCTTCAAGGTTTTTTTCTATTGTCTCACAGGCTGTTTTATAGCGGTCAGCTCCTCCCCCGAAAACGTCTGTATAAGGCTTATCACGAAAATCTGAGACCTTGAAATTTGTCATAACCAGGAACTTGTCCTTGATATCAACAAGCTCGTTTTTTCCCTTGCCAACCTCGCATATGACGGCGTCACCATATTTGTCAGCCAGCATCATGTGGATAGGATAGGTTGTGGGTGCTAAGCGATTGCTGGCCAACATATCTCTTACCTGAAAAATATGGTCAAAGGATAGTACCTTAGATGGAAGATCTCCGATATAAATCTCATTGCTGTTTAGGCTTTTTTGCGCAGGCAGGCTTGGATACTGTATCTGGGTGGGTATGAAGAGCCCTTTGTTCGTGACAGCTACGAACATAGGGTACAATTCCCCTTCTTGGAACTGGCCGTAGAAGATCTTAAGGCCATTCTGGTTGAAGAAGTTAAGCCTTATGGGAGTGTCGGGATAATCGAAATTCATCCCATAAAGGATCTTGTCCGAATACTCTGCAAAGCTTGTGCAGGCAAAAGCCGAACTATAAAGACTAAAAACCATAATTAAAATAAGAATCAGACAATAAAAAACCTTCTTCATAGCTCACCTCGTGTTCGTTTTTCCCAAATAATGCTATAGCGCCAGAACAGTTGTCGTCTTATTGATGCACCCCCAAGAATAGAATCCGAAGTCTTCTTTATCTCTCTAAGGGTTAAGTAGTGATCATTAACGATATGCCTGTTCCAGGCTTCTCTCTTCCTTACTCTTTTTAAGCCGGCCAGTTTTCGCAAAAGACATCGCTATATTCAGCGAGACTGCTGCTGACGAAAGTAAATAGTCCCCCAGCGTTTCGGGAAGATGCTTTATAAAGAATGAGTGATAGTGGATATTATGCTCCCACTTTGGCTCGTCCAGCTGTGCTATGGTATCAAAATCCTTCTGCACCACATTTGGTGTACCCATAGGCCCTCCGGTTTCCGTTACTATTCATCAGGGAAGTTCAATGTTTTCCCTTAGCCGCCATATTAGACGGCATTTGATTCCTTGGATCGTCTAACCTGGTGAATATCGTTCTTTTCGCAATCAGCCCAGTGTTAAGACCATCTCGTCGTGCGAGGGTTCAAACCCGAACTTCTCATAGAGGGGCCTGCCCATTTCTGTGGCATTGAGACTAATCCTGCCGCAACCCGATGCCTTTGCCTCCTCTACAGTTCTCCTGAAGATTTCTGTGGCCACTCCTTTTCCTCTATGTGTGGGGACAGTATACATA
>JAOABT010000502.1 GCA_026418215.1 Clostridia bacterium
CCTTCTTTCAATGCCTACCAGCGGACAACAATCTCCGAAACGGCAAAAAACCGCACACGGCTCACCCGGTGCGGTACTGTTTATTCAAAAAGCCTAACGATTTAGAAGCGTTTCGCTCCCCGTCCACCGCGCTTGGACTCGGTGTTCTTCTTCAGAGACGAGATGCGTTCTTCACTGTCTTTCAAGAAACGGGACATTTTGTCCTCGAAGGTAGCCTTCTGCGGTGCGCCCCGATTAAAGCCTCCACGGTCGCCGCCGCGTCCGCCGCGGTCACCACCGCGATTAAAGCCTTCACCAGAACGTTCACGATGGAATCCACCACCGCCGCCTCCGCCGGGACGTTCATGTCGAGCGGGCCTTGCCTCCGCTGGCGGTTTGTCTACGGCTTGCTTAATGGACAGGCCGATTTTCCCGTCTTTGTCCACGTTGATGACCTTAACGGTAACAATGTCCTCCAGCTTCAGATGGTCTTTCACATCTTTGACGTAGTTGTCGGCAATCTCGGAAATGTGTACCAGACCGGTAACTCCTCCGGGCAACTCAACGAAAGCTCCGAAATGAGTAATGCCTGTCACTTTTCCCTGTAACTTGGTGCCCACTTCAATTGACATATAAAAAAATGTTCCTCCCTTAAATAAATGAAAAAGACTGGCTATGGAGATTATACCTGATCGTGATTTCAAGGTCAACACAGGCTTTTTGTTCCATATCCAATCTTACAATATTATTCCTGCAAATCATACAGCGTTTCGCCGTCTTTGGTCATATTCAGTTCCTTACGAGCCTTCTGGCCGATAAATTCATCATCGTTGTATCTTACCATCTCCAGGTTCAGCTGGGCGTTCTTCTCTTTCACTTGAGCCAACTCCCGCTTCAGCTGCTCCAGATCCTTCTGCCCCGAATTGACCTTGCCGGTCTGTCCCACAAGGGTAACGACGGCCCAAGCCAAGAACAGCAGCATAACAAACATCAAGAGACGCAATCTGCGACGTGCGCCTTTCGGTGTTGCCGGCGGTTTATGTGTAGTCGGTTGGTGTACGGCAGAAGGTTGATACATAACCCGATAGCCTCCTAGAATAATCGCTTGATCCATTGAACGAATCGTTTCCCTGATTGACCGATCCGACGAGGAACACTCCACTTGCGATAAAGGACACGGAATAGCCTTGCTATTCCCAAGCCCATAGGACGAAATAATTGTAACACAATTTTCCAGATGAACATAGCGACTGCCGCCAAAAAACCGAGCAAAATCACCACGAGCCTGTACAAAAGAAAAACGGGCTTAAGCACCGTGATCTCGAATATGCGGTACAGCAGACGAAGAAGCTGCTTGATCTTTTGAATCAACCATACCACAAACCGAATGATAACGGAACTGAATATGAAAAAATAGACCCAAATGCCTACGAATAGCCCTATGAACACATATAGCCGAACCTGGCCTTGATTGCTGGTGTACAAGGCATAGAAGACGAGGGCGGTCGAGGCGATCCAGTATAGGATGTCGACGACGGATACAACCCACCGGTATATCTTGAGCTGGGAGCATACGACTCGGTAGGTATCGAAGATGATCCCCATGGACAAGCCGCTCATCAACATCATATACATGGTCTGGAATTGAACCTGCAGGGTCACTTGAACAGCTTGCCTAATAATCCCTTGCTCTTGCTCTGGGAGTTTGCATCCAGGTAGACCAATTGATTGACCAGCCCCTCAATGGCCACAAGCCCCTGCTCCAGGTTCAGGTTCTTGATATGTAGATTCTGCCCCGTAATGGTTAGAAAGCCGCATTCCGTTTCCAGCAGAAATTCTTCGCTGTCGAAGCTCTCCACATTCATTACCCCTGTAATCTCGAGGACCTTCCGATTCAGCATTTTGACTTCCTGGCGTTTCACCTTTCCCTGCTCCAACATGGCATGTACCCCTCCTTGTTACTACCATATGGCGGACGCAGGTAAAG
>JAOABT010000511.1 GCA_026418215.1 Clostridia bacterium
ATTGTAGGCTACTCCAACGCCATCGCGAATACTGCTGAGCTTAATGGTATAAGTCCCGCTTGGAAAAATATCATGTAATACAAAGGGATAGCTGTTCAGTGTTGTCATGCTCATATAGGGCCTTGTCACACCGTCGATCGTCCAATCAAGGGCGATACTACCGGTAGGTTGTATAACCTGATTGGTTTCGCCATCCTTAAAGGTAAGCGTTATTTTTTTGAATTTACTGGCCTGATCCATGTAAACGGTTTCGGTTGAAGTATTCCATTTTATTATATTTATACCCGAACGCGAATAAGAGCTGCCAGCAGCAAGAGTGCTTCCGGCCACTTTATAACTGGTTGGTATTGTGAAGTTGAATCCATAAGTACAGCTTATGGCTGAGGGTGACAGCGAAAAGAACGGGGCCTCACCTGCATAATCCGTATCCTGAAGCGCTACAATGGCACCTGTTGACGCGTTCGTCACTTTTACATTAATGACGGGATAGGACGAACTCCAGTTATTGTCAACATCTCTGAAGGAAACAAGAAGGCTTCCGGTGTTATCCAGAATTCCTTCGCCTTCGCGAGCGCTTATGGAATAAATCTTTTCTATCCTTGTTTCCGTATGTGTAAAAGCATTATTTGCTGTAACGATGACACGTATGTTTTTATAGTCAGCCAGAATCGTGTTTCCGTCTTTATCGACATCTGTACCTACGGCAATTCTGGATTCGATCTTGTATGCAATGCCTTCATAGGTCTTGGTTTCAATGGGCGGAATAACACCAGCCGGATTACCGCCGACCGTTCCGATCTCATCGTATTTAAGACCACTGATTTGTTCAAAAACACCGGCGGCTAAGGAATTTGACGTGGCAATAATCTTATCCTGATTATTCGAGGTTGCCACAAACGAAAAAACAGGCACAAAGGCTGTGGCCGCCAAAACCAAAAGGGTTAAGGCTACCAGCAGCTCTGCAAGGGAAAACCCTTTAATATTTTTCTTTTTGATTATGCTCATACGTTGGCCACCAGCCCTGTTACTATATATATTTCGAATACTGTCTTTCCTCTGCTGCAGCCTAAGAAGTACCATTCATCACTATGAGTACGAATAAAATTCTTTTTTCTATGCTTTACATCGAGAAATAGTTTTGTTTTTTACTTTATTCTTTTCATATTACGGAGCTACATAACAACTCTCAGCAGCTCTTCCATTGAGGTTATACCCAGCTTAACCTTCATCAAGCCGTCCTGACGTAATGTCTTCATACCCTCTTTTATTGCGGTATGCCTGATTTCATTCGTTGATGCCTTTTCAAGAATAAGCTTCTGAATGTTTTCAGAAACACGCAAAAACTCATATATTCCCATTCTTCCCTTGTAGCCTGTATTATTACATGAAAGGCATCCAACCGGCTTGTAGAGCGTTACAAATTCTTCCCAGGGATCAAGCGGGAAATCGGGTGTGTTAAGAAGCAATTCCTCACGCTTCATTGAATAGGCTTTACGGCATGCAGGACAGAGAACGCGTGCAAGACGCTGGGCAATGACACCAACTAGTGAGGAAGATGTCAAAAAGGGCTCTACTCCCATCTCTCCCAATCGCGTTACCGCACCAGGCGCATCGTTGGTATGTAGGGTGGAAAAGACCAAATGCCCTGTCAAAGCTGATTCAACAGCAATTTTAGCTGTTTCACGGTCACGAATTTCACCAACCATGATAATGTCCGGGTCGCTTCTTAAAATAGACCTTAAGCCTGACGCAAAGGTCATACCCGCCTTGGCATTCATCTGTATTTGATTAAGCCCTGCCATCCTGCGTTCTATAGGATCTTCCAAGGTAATTATATTCTTGTCGGGTGAATTAATTTCAGCCAATGTGGCGTAAAGCGTAGTCGATTTACCGCTGCCGGTTGGCCCTGTTATGAGGATAAACCCATAGGGAAGGTGCATGACCTCGTTATACCGCTTCAAATGTTCTTCAGGAAAGCCCAGCTGTTCGAGCGTAATCAAATTACTGTTTCTGTTTAAGAGCCTGAGTGTAAGCTTTTCCCCATAAGCGGACGGTAAGGAGGCCACACGTATATCTATTGTTTTATCCTCAATCTTAAGCGTTATGCGTCCATCCTGAGGAATACGCCGTTCGGCGATGTCCATTCCTCCAAGCACCTTAATTCGGGAGGACAGGACTGGATGCATTTTAGTAGGCTGCTGCATGATTTCATGAAGGACACCGTCAATTCTGAAGCGGATACGCGTGAATTTTTCCTGCGGTTCAATATGAACGTCACTGGCGCCGGATCTCACTGCGTGGTTCATGATCTGGTTGACTAAAAGGACGGCAGGCTTTTCACTTATGGATTCCTCATTGATCGACCCGAATTCCTTTTCTTCTTCATCATTGTCTGCTTGTCTTTCAACGTTCTGGCTCATGTTGGAGAACTGCTCCAATATGGCCGAAAGCTCCCGGTCTGGTACGACAATGGGGATGATCTCATAGCCTGTCAGGATTTGAATATCATCTATGGCGATGATATCATTGGGATTTTGCATGGCGACCTTCAGTTTGCCATCTACCATACCAATGGGGATCGCTTTATATTTTGCGGCTGTTTCTGGTGAGATGAGGTTTGCACAATTCATGTCAATTCCCGTGTTATTAATGGACATGAATTCAAAACCCGATTTCTTGGCTAAAGCCTGCGCTATATCCTTTTCACGGCAAAACCCAAGCTCTATGAGCACCTGCCCAAGCATGGGCTTTTGACCTTTAAGCTTTTTTTGTGCTTGAACCTCAAGTGCTTTCTCAATTTGCTCTTCAGTTACGATACCCATTCGTATGAGTTGTTCTCCTAAGAAGCCTGCCTCTGAAATGAGTCCCATATCTCTTGTTCCTTCCACAATTATGCTGTCAATAGTCATTACTTATTTACTAAATGCGACAGCAGATATATCTGCACGAATGCTGCTCATCGCATTATCCCCCTTGGCAATCTGGATATCATCGATTCGTATAAGTCTTTCACCTTCTGCCAAGCTGTTTAGTAGTTTAATGAGCGAAGTATATTTCCCTGTAAACGTCAGTTTAAAAGGCATTTCATTGATGCCGTTATTCTGAACTCGGTCACTGAACTGAATCTGTACAAAATCGGCCACGCTGTCCAGGGAGACCTGCTGAATCTGATCAATGATCTTGTATTCATCAGGATTTGAAGGTATTTGCTGTTCGAGAATATTGATTGTCGATTCCAGCTGGTTCTTGATTTTCTCAAGTTTCTTAAATCTGGACAGCTGTGATGAATTCTGGTCTAAATAAGTATATTCACTTTCAATAGCAGCATTGGTCTCCTTCATATGCGTAAATTTCAAAATGCTCAACGTTATTAATAATATAACGATTAGGCCGGATAAAACCAGCAATATGATGTTTGTAGACAGCTTTTTGTTCATGGCTTTAAAACCTCCGCAGGAAGCTTGTAACCCGGCCCGGGCAGCAACGGGAACCTCAATTCGAATTGAACCTGATTATTGGCGTTTGACTCGTCTTCTGATGAAAAGCTGCATTTTATCTCACCTATACCCTTTAGCGCCGATAGCTCCTTCATCCACTCAGAAACAGCCTGATGGCTAACTGCCGTCCCCTGGAGAATGCACTCGCCCCCAATACCGGCATATTTCATGGAGATATTGGTCAATCCCACGGATTGAGGAACTGAATTGCCAAGTGCTGCGATAAGATTGCTCCAAGTGGGGTTTGAGCCGGCGGCAAGCATGGCTTGACTCAATAGGGAGCTGGCCTTGCTGTTAAGCCCTTCAAGGTCCTGCAGCCTGGTGATCTGCCTAGAGACTGACTGCTGCTGTGCCTGGATGTCTTCAAGCTCGCGGTCCTTTGAAGCGGCTGAAATACTTAAGAAAAGATATACGGCCATTGCAACCGCCATAGCAACAACAGCGATCAGTAGGCTGACATCCTTCTTTCTTGCATTCTGGTGAAGCATGCGGTATTCATAGGGCAGCAAACTCACACTGTACATCTTACTTTTCCCCCAATCCTCTCATGGCTAAGCTGATGCTTGCCACGTAATCGGCTGCTTTAAACGAGGAGGTATTGCCTTTGACAGACTGGCTGCCCAGCGTCGTATAGACCTTGGGAATAGTGACGGAAAGGCCGGTTGTTTCGGTTAACCGAGCCGCGACCCTTTCCTGTGTTGCCCCGCAGCCAAGGATCAAGAGCTTATCAATGGTGGTGTTGCTTTGCATTTTGAAGTACCCCACCGAAGACTTAATCTCTCCAAACAGAATATCGGCCAAAATCGTCATATCCTGATCTTGGCTCCGCATACCCGCTTCTCGGGAAGCGATCCAGGCCGGTGATTGTGTAATGGAAACAGAACGTGCCATTCCAAGTATGCCGTCCTTAAAAATCAGAATGTTACCTATATCATTGTTAAAGCCAGCCAACGCAAAGGTACCATCCTGGCTTTCAATGAGAGCAGCGCGCCCCAGCGCAAGCATGGTTGAGTCGATTTCCCGGATATTGAGGTTTGCTCCTGACAGGGCTTCAATGAAGTCATTGAGCATCTTTTTTCGGGCACCTACCAAAATCACATTGATAAATTCTCCCTCTTCAGTTTTCTTTTCGCCCACAACAACATAATCGAGTTCAAGCTCCTCGAGGGAAACAGGTATGTAATCCTGCGCCTGGAACCTGATCATATTTCTTATCTTGTCTTCGGGAACCTTTGGAAAGGAAGCAAATCTTACAATGACATCCTGGTTATTAACTCCCAAAACCACATCTCGGTTTTTAAAGCCATTTTCATTCAAAAGTCTCTCGGCGTGAGCCGAAAAGGATTTTGACTCTATAACACGACCATCCTTTACAACGCCTTCCGGCAGTCGTATCCTTCCCCACGCGGAAACCACAGGCTTCTTTTGTGAGCCCTTGAGCTCAACAGCCCGAATTTCCTGCGAATCAAGCTCCATTCCTATGACACTCTTATTCCATAACCCCATACTTTCAACCCCTGATTCTATAAACTAGTATCCAATTTCTCTTTCAAGTCAGTCAGGCTGCTTTTTAATAGCCTTGAAACCTTTCTTTGATTGAGTCCCAGTGAATCTGCGGTTTGCTGCTGCGTGTAATTCTTAAAAAACAGGCAATAGATGACCGACCTTTTTAGTGCTGAAAGCTTCCGGATGGCTTCATAGAGAACAATCTGATCCTCAACGGGAAGCTTGAAGCTTTCATACTTGACGCTGCTGATCTTACTTACCTCCAAGACCTCAAAGGAAACAAGACCGGCCCGCAATATCTCGTCAATTCCCTCTTCCTTTACATTGAGAGCTTTGGCGAGCTGGCTTTTGGCGGGTATTTCACCGTTCTCAACATAATACTTTTCTGCAAGCTTCAGGGCTTTTTCTTGAAGCCCATGAATACAGGGTGGCTTATAGTAACGCATTTCCGTTCTTATGTAATGCCGGATTTCACCCATAATCCAATGCCCGGCGTATGTGGCGAAGGTTGTATCAAAAGCGGGATTATATTTTTTTATCGCCTTCAGTACACCTTCATAGCCTGCTTGAACGGCATCATTGTCAAAACGCCCTCCGCTAAAGTAAAGCGCAAAATGCTTAATTAAGGGCGTGGCGTTAAGGAGCAGTAATGATAAATTATCCTCGGAAGGATTATTTATGTAATCTATGTAAGCCCTGTTGAGTTTTTCATTCTGCTGGATATCCGCCTGAGTACCCATTTTAACCTCCGCTTGATGCTGTAACGGCAGTGAATATCGGTAAATATAAGGAGATCAGCATACCGCCGATAAAAATACCAATGACAACAAGAGCAATAGGCTGAATTAAGGCTTGAAGACCTCTGGTTGTGGTAGCAACTTCCTGTTCATAGAACTCTGCCACCTTGTCAAGAAGTGAAGGCAGAGAACCTGCTTCTTCGCCGACGGCTATCATGTGAGTCACCATAGGAGGAAAAACGCCGCTTTCCTCAAGCGTGGATGCGATGCTCTTTCCTTCCTCTATTCTTTTGGTGGCAAGCTTAACCGTATTGGCAACGATGTCGCTGCCCGATGTGGGCCCTGCACTTTCAAGAGCCTGGACAACAGGTATGCCACCTTCAAGCAGGGTTGCAAGCGTTCTTGTAAAACGCGCAATAACAGATTTTAAGATAATAGGACCAAATATGGGCATTGTAAGCTTCATGTTTTCCCACAGATCATGACCTGCCTTACTTTTGAAGAATGCTATAAGGCCTGAAGCAATAGCCACAATAACAGCTATCCAGATATACCAATAGTTTTTCATGGAGTGTGAAACATTGAAGATGAACTGAGTCAAACCCGGCAAGTCTATATTTTTGGGTATAAAGCCCTCAAATACGGGCACCAGAAAGAGCATCATGGCTACAAAGATGACGATGGCAAATATTCCGATAACCTTGGGATAATTAGTGGCCGACTTAACATCATCCTTAAGAGCCTTTTCCTTCTGAAGCTGGTCAGAAAGCCTGAGAAGCGAATTCTCGAGCATACCGCCAATTTCGCCAGCCTTAATCATTGAGAGATACAAGCGTGAGAAGATATTGGGGTAGGCACTGAAGGCATCTGTTAGACTCATACCTCCTTCAACGTTATGGGCGATATTTTCCAGAGCCGCCCTTAAGGTGGAATTGCCGGATTGCTTGCTTAGCGTAGAAATAGCGCGCGTTACAGGAATACCTGCGCCAAGCATGGCTGCCAATTGTCTGCTGAATAAGGTCAAGTCTCCTACTGTAACCTTTTTTTCCAAGGTAAAGAAGCTGCTTTTAGCCTTTGGCTTATACTCCTGAAGGTCGATGACTGAAAGGCCCATGCCACGAAGCTTCTCGACCGCCTGGTTGACGGTATCTGAGGTAATTTGGCCTTTCATGATTTGACCTTGCTTATTCAAGCATTCGTAATTAAACGAAACCATATAGCGCCTAACCTTCCTATCTGAAGAAACTGTTATTCATGAGTCTTTCAACCTCATTTTTGTCTATGCAGTATTCCAATACTGCATCCCTGCTGATTCTGCCTTGATTGTAAATACGCATCAGGGCTTGATCCATGGTTTGCATGCTTTGCGCCTGGCCTGTTTGGATAGCTGAGTAAAGCTGGTGTTCCTTACCATCGCGAATCATGGTTCTTATAGCCGGTGTATCCACCATATACTCAATTGCCGCAACGCGTCCATGCCCATCAACCGTTGGAATAAGCTGCTGAGAAATGACCGCTCTTAAGGAGTTTGCAAGCTGCTGGCGAATCTGTAAACGTTTTTCGTCGCTGAACGAGTCTATAATTCTGGATATCGTAAGGGGCGCTGTCTGTGTATGCAAGGTCGATAACACCAGATGACCGGTCTCAGCTGCAGTCAGAGCGATACCGATGCTTTCCTGGTCTCTCATCTCCCCAATCATAATAATATCGGGGTCATGACGCAAAACATGCCTCAAAGCGGATGAAAAACTTTTCGTATCGGTACCGA
>JAOABT010000542.1 GCA_026418215.1 Clostridia bacterium
AGATGTGTATAAGAGACAGGCTCATCACCATTACGGGTGAGGATGTGAAGCATCTGAGGCAGGTTTTGAGGCTCGAGCCCGGCGAAGTCATAGGGGTTTTTGACGGTACTGGAAGGGAATATACCGCTGAGCTTCTGGAGGTTGATAAGAACCAGGCTGTGGCCAAGGTTCTTTCTTCTATTTTATCGGAAACCGAGCCCAAGGTGAGGGTCACGCTCTTTCAAGGCTTTCCAAAAGGCGAAAAAATGGACCTCATCATTCAAAAGGCAGTGGAATTAGGCGTTTACGAGATTGTACCGGTTTTGACAGAGCGCTCCGTTGTTCAGCTCGATGGCAAGGAGCGAGAGAAAAAAGGGGAGCGTTTCAATAAAATTGCCCGGGAAGCTGCGAAGCAATGCCGCCGCGCCTATGTCCCGCGGGTAATCTCTCCGGTAACCCTGAATGAAGCTCTGCTGCTTTGTTCAAAATACGACAAGGCGGTTGTCCTCTATGAAAACGAGGAAAAAAAATGTTTGAAAGAACTATTGAAATGTTATACTATTAATAAGACTGGAGAAATTGTCCTATTTATAGGGCCTGAAGGCGGTTTTTCACCCCAGGAAATAGTAAAACTCATGGACCATGGGTTTGACTCTGCAAGTCTGGGCAAAAGGATTCTGAGGGCTGAAACAGCGGCGATTTCTGTACTTTCAATTTTGATGTATGAGATGGGTGAACTTCAATAATGAAAAAAACAACCTTTGTAATCACAGATGATGCCATTTTCATGCGAACACTTCTACGTAAAATCATTGAACAGGGTGAGAACTTTGAGGTGCTTGGAGAAGCCTCCAACGGCCGTGAGGCTATTGAAGCGGCTAAGCAGCATCAGCCCGACATCCTGACTTTAGATATTACAATGCCTGAAATGGATGGCATTCAGGCAGTACCCGAAATTTTAAAGGTCAGCCCCAAAACAAAAATCATCATGGTTTCCGCTATGGGACAGCAGTCTATGGTTATCGAAGCGATCAAGCAGGGAGCCAAGGATTTTGTGGTTAAGCCCTTCGAGAAATCCAGGGTTTATCAATCCATCAGCAATGTTTTGGCGATGGATAAGTAATTCGATACTTTAAGGAGAAAAGGCTTTCATGCTAAGGAGTATGACCGGCTTCGGCCATTGCGAGTATACCGAGAACGATATTACCTTTACCATTGAAATCAAAACAGTCAATCATCGCTACAGCGACATCTTTTTGAGAATGCCCAAGCAGATTTCCTCCCTCGAGGACAAGGTGCGTTCCCTCGTCTCAAGCAAAGTTCAAAGAGGCAAGATCGACATCTACATAACGTACGACAACAAATCGTCCCATGTGCAGGAGGTTATGTTGGATGAGAAGCTGGCAAAGGCCTACTGCGATGCACTTAAGAAAATTGCCGAGAGCCTTGGGCTCAGGGATGATATTTCAGCCTCCTCATTGGCTCGTTTTCCTGATATCCTGAAGGTCGAAAAGCAGGATAATGACGATATCATAGGAGAAATACTCGAAAAGGCTGTTCAAAAGGCCTTGGATGTTCTTCTCGATATGCGCGTCAAAGAGGGTGAAAAGCTAAAGGTAAGCCTTTTAGGCAACCTGACGGCTATTGAGACCTACATGAACAAGATCAAGGTCAAGGCACCTGTTGTGGTGAAGGAATACAAGGAGAAGCTTGAATCAAGACTCTCAGAGCTTATCGATATCCAGAGGGTTGACCCGGCCCGTATAGCGACCGAGGTTGCGATTTTTGCAGATAAATGCAGCATTGATGAAGAGCTGGTTCGTCTTAAGAGCCATATTACCCAGATGAGGGAGATGCTGAACGGCGGAAGCCCAGTAGGTAAAAAGGCAGACTTCCTTATTCAGGAGATGAACCGTGAAGTGAATACCATCGGCTCAAAGGCAAGCGATTTGGAAATTACGCAGAATGTGGTGGAGCTCAAGAGCGAAATCGAAAAGCTGCGTGAGCAAATTCAAAATATTGAATAAAAAGCTTGTCACAAAACGTGGAGGAGCTTTATGAAGCTTATCAATGTTGGTTTTGGGAATATTGTATCCGCCAATAAAATAGTTGCTATTGTCAGCCCCGAATCCGCCCCCATCAAGAGAATCATACAGGAAGCCCGGGAGCGCGGGGTTTTAATTGATGCCACCTATGGAAGAAGAACAAGGGCCGTCATAATCACCGACAGCGACCATGTGGTGCTTTCGGCCCTGCAGCCTGAAACGGTTGCCCATCGCTTGGAAGAAAAGGACAGTGACATGCATCAGGATACTCTGATGGATATAGAGCAGGAACAGGAGGAGAACTTATGAGACCTGGCCTGCTTATTGTCGTTTCGGGTCCTGCCGGTGTCGGCAAGGGCTGTATTGTACGCAAGATGATGGAGCTCAGCGACAATGTGGTGCTTTCAGTATCCGCCACCACCCGTGCGCCGAGACCCATGGAAAACGAAGGCAAGAATTATTTCTTTAAATCCCGTGAGGAATTTGAGGAGATGATCCGGAACCAACAGCTTATCGAATGGGTGGAATACTGCGGAAACTACTATGGCACACCCAAGGAGTTTGTTCGTAAGGAGATTGAGGACGGTCATATCGTCATTCTGGAAATCGAGGTTGAAGGAGCCTTCAACGTTAAGAAGCTGTTTCCCGAGTGTATTCTCTGCTTCATCCTTCCGCCCGATTACAGTGAGCTTGAAAACAGGCTCCGGGGGCGCGGTACTGAAAACGAGGAAACCATTCAAAAAAGGCTTAAGCGCGCCAAGGAAGAATTTCAGTATATTGACCACTATGACTACATTATCTTAAATGACACCGTCGATTCAGCCGCTCAGCGGTTTGTAAATATCGTTCAGTCTGAGCAGATGCGAACTGTTCGGAACAAGGAATTGATTGAAAAGTTTAAAAATATTAAGGAGTGAATAAAAAGGTATGATTTACCCCCCTATGTCATCACTGCTCAACAAGGTAGACAGCCGTTATACGCTGGTGATTGCTGCGGCCAAACGTGCGCGTTTGCTCACAAACGGCGCGAAGAAACTGACGACCCACAATTCTGCGAAGGATGTTACCATCGCCATTCATGAAATTGACGAGGGAAAGATTACCTACCACAAGATCCAGAAGGCACCCTCCACTCGTGAGAACCTGGTTGAAACCTCATTAAACACGAGAGATGAGTAAGGTGGAAGGATAGCCGCTTAGGAGGAATAGAAACATGACTGTAGAAAAGACGATGGAGAAAATCGTAGCACTTTGTAAGAATCGTGGCTTTATTTTTCAAGGGTCTGAAATTTATGGCGGTCTTGCAAACTCCTGGGACTACGGTCCTTTGGGCGTTGAATTCAAGAACAACGTCAAAAAGGCCTGGTGGAAGAAGTTTGTTCAGGAAAGCCCCTACAACGTGGGCGTTGACTGTGCCATTCTCATGAACCCTCAGGTTTGGGTGGCTTCAGGGCACGTCGGCGGCTTCTCGGACCCGCTTATTGACTGTAAACAATGTAAAACAAGGCACAGAGCCGACAAGATTATTGAAGACTTTAATCAGGAAAACGGCATTGAAATGCGTGTCGACGGGTTGTCCAATGACGCGCTGACCGACTATATCAAGGAAAAGAATGTCCCCTGCCCCAACTGCGGAGGTCATGAATTTACTGATATCCGTAAGTTCAATTTGATGTTCAAGACCTTCCAGGGGGTTACCGAGGATTCTAAAAATGAGATTTTCCTTCGCCCCGAAACGGCTCAGGGTATTTTTGTGCAGTTTAAGAATGTTCAGAGATCCACCCGTAAGAAGATTCCGTTCGGTATTGGCCAGATCGGTAAATCCTTCAGAAATGAGATTACGCCAGGTAACTTTATTTTCAGAATCAGAGAATTCGAGCAAATGGAGCTGGAGTTCTTCTGCGAGCCCGGTACCGATCTCGAATGGTTTGCCTACTGGAAGAATTTCTGCAAGCAATGGCTCTTGAGCCTTGGCTTGAAGGAAGAAAACCTGAAGCTGCGTGACCATTCCCCCGAGGAATTGTCTCACTACAGCAACGCAACCACCGACATTGAATACAAGTTCCCCTTCGGTTGGGGCGAGCTCTGGGGTATTGCGGATCGTACCGACTTTGACCTCAAGCAGCACATGAACCATGCCAAAGAGGATCTTTCCTACTTTGACCCCAATAAGAATGAAAAGTACATTCCCTACTGTATCGAGCCTTCTTTGGGCGCTGACCGTGTGACCCTGGCCTTCCTCTGCGACGCTTACGATGAGGAGGAGGTAGCTGAGGGCGATGTCAGAACCGTATTAAGGCTGTCTCTTAT
>JAOABT010000594.1 GCA_026418215.1 Clostridia bacterium
TATCACGGTATCCTTTGCTCAAGGCCTTATAAAGCCCGATGAGGATATGGACGATCTTCTTTGCGTCATGGGGGCTTCCCGCTGGAAGACCTTTCTCTTAACCAGAGTTCCTCAGGCGCTTCCGGGGCTGTTTTCTGGGCTTAAGATTGCCGCAACCTACAGCGTCATGGGCGCGGCCATTTCAGAGTGGGTCGGAGCCGATAAGGGCCTCGGCATTTACATGACCATTGCCATGACAAGCTTTAAAACCCCGGTTCTATTCGCCGATATCCTTGTGATTATTCTATTGAGCATAGGACTTTACAAGCTGATAGAAGCTATAGAATACCGTGTGACACGGCATATTCGCCCGACAGATTGAGCTTGGTAGTGGAACAATAGGCCAAACTTAAGATAATTTCAGTAAAAGGCCAAAGATAGCTCTTTTATCGTTTAGATAATATCACCCAGAGCCTGATAAGCTTGTGGCTTGATTGGTATCGACGTGATGAATGCTCTAAACTAATATTTAGACGAAGTAACTTAAAATTACAGGGTGAAAGGTGATTGAAAAATGAACAGAAATAACACCATAAAAAAGATAGTGAGCATTGTTCTTTCTCTCGTGCTCGTGTTGGCTTTGTCGGCTTGCGGACAGAAGCCTGCATCCGGCGCGCTTCGTAAAGTGACCTTTGTACTGGATTGGACCCCAAACACGAACCACACCGGTATCTATGTTGCGCGTGACAAGGGCTTTTATAAGGAAATGGGTCTTGATGTCGAGATCATCCAGCCCTCGGAAGGCTCCAGCGACACCATTGTGGCCTCTGGCAAAGCGCAATTCGGCATCAGCTACCAGGAAGGCGTTACGCTGGCGCGCGCCGAAGGTGTACCGCTGGTTTCTTTAGCCGCCGTTATCCAACATAACACCTCAGGCTTTGCATCCCTTAAGGATAAAAATATCCAGTCTCCCAAGGATTTTGAAGGCAAGATTTACGGCGGTTGGGGTTCACCCATAGAAGCGGCAACCCTCAAGTACTTGATGGATAAATCCGGCGCAGACTTTTCGAAGCTTAAGATCATCACCACCGGCGATGCAGATTTTTTCCAGGCCAGCAGCAGCGGGCAGATCGATTTTGCCTGGATTTTTGAGGGCTGGGCAGGCATCGAGGCCAAGCAGAAGGGCATGGAGCTTAACTATATCGACCTTGGTAAGGAGGCCGATGTTTTTGACTATTACACACCGGTTATTGTAACCAACGAAACGATCTTAAACAGTGATATGAAGCTTGTGGAAGACTTTATGAAGGCCACCAAGAAGGGTTACGAATACGCCATTAAAAACCCCGAAGATGCGGCCAACATCCTTATTAAGGCTGTTCCCGAAATCAACAAGGATCTTGTCAAGGAAAGCCAGAAATTCCTTGCAGACCGTTATCAGGCCGAAGCCTCCTACTGGGGTTATCAGAAAACCGAGGTCTGGCAGAGATACACCGATTGGCTCTTCGATAATGGGTTTATCAAGGAAAAAATCGATGTTTCCAAAGCCTTCACAAATGCTTTCGTAGAAAAATAAGGATACTATGAACAATTGCATTGAGATCAGACAGGTAAATAAGTCCTTCGGAAAGCCGTCGAAAAAAGGTAAGGAAGAGAGCCTGAGCGTTCTTGCTGATATCTCCTTGAGTCTTCGGGAGAATGAGTTCGTCTCTCTGCTCGGTCCCAGCGGTTGCGGCAAGAGTACGCTTCTTAAGCTCGTTGCGGGGCTCGACAGCGATTACACCGGCGATATTCTCATAAACGGTGTAAATCCCAAGGAACAGCATGTTTCTGTTTGCTATATGCTTCAGAAGGACTGCTTGATGCCGTGGCGCACAGTGCTCTCCAACATCCTTTTGCCCGTTGAGATTCAAAAAGGAAGCCTGAAGGAGCAGGGGGAGAGGCTAAAGCCGCTTCTCTCCGAGTTCGGGCTCGAGGGCTTTGAAAACTACCGTCCCCATCAGCTGTCCGGCGGTATGCGTCAAAGAGCAGCGCTTCTTCGCACCTACCTCATGAAGGGCGATCTCATGCTTCTGGACGAGCCCTTCGGCGCTCTCGATGAGCTGACGCGCATGCAGATGCAGAACTGGCTGATTGATATCTGGGAGCGGCATAAAAAGACGGTTCTGTTTGTGACCCACAACCTTGAGGAGGCTGTTCTGCTTTCTGACAGAGTCCTTGTCATGAGCAACAGGCCTGGAAAGATTATTTGTGAAATTCCCATAACCTTCAAGCGGCCTCGTCAGCGGGAGCTATTACTTGATCCGGCCTTTTTAGAATACAAAGGCAAAATCATTGAGGCCCTAGCCAATATTTAACTTCAGACCTTCCATCGGTTTAAAAGGTATTATTTCATGACGGTAGCGAATACTACTAAAGATGAGGTGATTTATCGTGAATTATCAGGATAATGGTCAATATGGACCACCAAGAACCTATGAGGAAGAGTACGCGACCATAAAGGGCATGAACACCTTTATTGCACGTGTGTTTGGCTGGATGTTCCTGGGGCTTTTGCTTACGGCGGGTGTGGCTTTTTATGTCTCCACT
>JAOABT010000630.1 GCA_026418215.1 Clostridia bacterium
AAACTTGGTTCACTTGACAGTATAGGCTTAAGGGAGGAGAATTATACCTTTTGAGCGGCCACAACGCGTTCAATTCCCGAAAGGTCTTTGAAGATTTGCGTTTTCATGTTCTTTTCGGCAAATAACCTTTGAATGCTGCAAGCTTGATGAATGCCGCATTCCACAGCTATTATTCCCGAGGGAATGAGAAGTGACTCCGCTTTTTGTGAAAGCGCACGGTAAAACATTAGGCCATCCTCCCCACCGGCAAGCGCTGAATAGGGCTCATAATCCCGGACAGAGGGCATGAGGCCCGGAATGTCCGAATCCGGTATATAGGGAGGATTTGAAATAAGGAGATGATACGGATGAAGAGAAGGCAGGGTTTCTGCCAAGAAATCAATCTTATGAAAAGAGATTCTGTCAGCTACGCCGTTTTTGGCAGCGTTTCTTTGGGCCGTTTCAAGGGCTTGTTCCGAGATATCCAGCGCATCGACCCGGCAGGTCGGCACGTACTTGGCCATACTCACAGCCAGGCAGCCCGAGCCTGTGCCAACCTCGAGCACGCGGTATTGCCCTTCCGGGTTGAGTTTAAAGGAAGGCCCGCGAAACCACTGGGTTTCGTGACCCATGGCATAAAGGGCGCATTCGGCCAGCAGCTCCGTGTCGCCCCTGGGAATCAGAACACTTGGATTAACCTCGAAGGGAAGGGAGAGGAATTCACACTCCCCTGTTATATAGGCAAAGGGCTCATGGTCTGCCCTTCTGCCCACGGCCTCAAGAAAGGCCTCACAGGCTTCAGCGTCAAGGCTCTCATCATCGTGGCTGTAGAGGTAGCCGGTATCCTTTTTTAACAGCCATGATAAAAGAAGACCGGCCTCGAAAGACGGGT
This sequence comes from Clostridia bacterium, assembly GCA_026418215.1. GTDB lineage: Bacteria > Bacillota > Clostridia > DSM-8532 > DSM-8532 > DTU059. Next base: position 872 of record JAOABT010000630.1, read on the forward strand.
CTTCAATGTTATTCCTCTTTAAAATTGTGCTTGCTTGCTTAAGGGCTTCTCCAACAGTCATGCGCTTGTTCCACTAACCTCGCTTTGCACCTGGAGCTTGGGCTCCTCGACAGCCTTTTCATTTTCAGAAACCGGAATGGAGGCAGGCGCCAAGACGGCCTTCAGGGAGGCAATGGCAACCTCCAGCATGGAATCATCGGGCTCCTGCGTGGTGATCTTCTGGAGCATCAGACCGGGCATACTGGCGATCCTGACAATCTTGCTGTTGCTCTTTGCAGCCAGCTTGAAAAGCTCATAGGAAACGCCCGCAATAACGGGCAGCAGTGCCAGACGAATGAGCATATTGACGATCTTGCTGTGCCAGCCGGCAAAAGCAAAGACGATGATACTGATTAAAATGACGATGAAGATGAACGTTGTGCCGCAGCGGGGGTGAAGGGTGGTGTGCTTGCGAACGTTCTCAACGGTAAGCTCCTCCATGTTTTCATAGGCATAGAGGGTTTTGTGCTCGGCGCCGTGATACTGGAAAACACGCTTGATTTCCTTGTTCTTTGACACAAGGAAAACGTAGCCCACAAACAAAACAACGCGAATGGCACCTTCGATGATATTGGCATAAAAAGCTCCACTTGCTGTCTTCTTGTTGAAGCTGAAGAAGTCTGCAATAAGATTGGGGAGCAGCATGAATAGGCCGATTCCAAAAACCAGAGCAATGACAACCGAGCCATAGAGCATATAGGTAAAATAGTTCGGACCCAGCTTCTTTTGCATCCAAAGGTCAAACTTGCTCTCCTTCTCGTCCTCGTAAAGATCCACATGCTCGGCAGAATCCATCAGCACCTTGACGCCAACGATCATGGATTCCAGCATGGAGACTGCGCCTCTAATAAAGGGCAAACCAAGAAACTTGTGCCTTTTGGAGATAGCAACATAAGGCTTCGTTTCAGTGTAGATTTCTCCCGAAGCCTTACGTATGGAAATAGCCATGCGATCCTGGCCGCGCATCATAACGCCCTCTATAAGGGCCTCGCCGCCTATATTACTGGAGAGCTTGGGCTTCATCCAGATTTCTTTGTTCATTCTTGATACCTTCCAATCACTTTTTTATGAATTGTCTCTTCATTTCATTATACAGAACCAGAACCCTTATCACAATAAAACACCATAAATTACTTTCCCATCCATGTATAAAGCCGGAACAACCTGTCAATCATATTGAATGACCTCACAATACATTTTGACCCCCTTTACTTGCCGGTCTTAGTACCGGCCCTTTTTTTGCCGATATATGGAATGGCAAGAACCACCCGGGGGTTGATCATTTGAAGATAAACAAAGCATGTTCCGTTTTTTTGATTCTCATGCTCTTAGCAGCGCAAATATTTTTCGTATCAGAGCCACTCATGGCCAGCGCCCTGACTTTGACGGCACCGCTTGGCTTTTCGGCTGATGTCTTCCAAGGCTACGTAAGCCTGAACTGGACCGATAATTCTGAAGCCTTCTCCTATACCACCGTTGAAAGAAGCCTCGACCAGGGGAATTATACGCCCATAGCGACCCTCTACAAAGGGACCACCGTCTATAAGGACTATTCACTCACCAATGGCCACGTGTATACCTATAGAGCACGGACTTATTCAAACGGGGTTTATAGCCCCTATACCAATGAAAAAGAAGTTATCTATGTTTACCCCACCGGACTGAACATTGCAAGAACCCTCAGCCATTCGGTAGACCTTGAATGGACCTTTCCCACGCTTCCGCTTTTCCGGCCCATGCCCTATGAAACCCTGATTGAACGGCGTTTGAGCTCCGACACAAGCTGGACTGCGATCTATAC
>JAOABT010000668.1 GCA_026418215.1 Clostridia bacterium
AGATGTGTATAAGAGACAGGTATAGGCCTGTGAAGCAATGACGCCGTCCTGTCTCAAGACAAAATAGCGGCAGATGCCAAGCTCCATTCTCCGTCTTATTCCCCGCTCAATTTCAAGGCGCGAGCTGTAGAAACGGGCAAATTCAGGGATGCTGTAAATCAGCTCGGAGAGCTCCTGGCAGTCCTCCACTCTTCCGCGCTCAACAGCCCCGCAGGGAACAAGGCTTTCAGGGCGAGCCAGAACCATGTGCCGAGAGGGCTCGAGCACCATACCTTCCACGGAAAGGGCTATTTCGCTAAGGATTTCAAGCTTTCCTGAAATAACGTCTGCTCCTATAAACGAAACAAAGCTGCTCAAAACGTCGTAATCCAAAAGAGAATCCCTGCTGTAGAGATAAAGGGCGTTAAAGTGCCTCATGATCACCGCAAGGGTTTCATTTTGTTCTCCATTATAAATCCAGATATCCTGAAAATCCTTCTCATAGCCATATTTTTCAATATGGGCAAAAAAGGTGGTATTTAAGCTCCCCTCCTGGGCAAGAAAGCTAAGAACCCTGCTGTTATCCTCTTTAGCGGCTCGTCTGATCATGTGTCCTCAATCGTCGATCATCTTCTTATTGAGCTTCCTCATATCGACGCCTACGTTACTAAGATAACGCTTCATCTTGTCTTGTTCAAGAGGTCTCTTGATGCTGAGCTTTGTCGTTTTGATAAGCTCTTCAGTTGTCATGACGAAGTAACGGATGATTTTGTATTGGGGTATGTTCTTATTAATGGCCCGAATAGCCAGCTCCAGTTCATCTCCGATACGCTCGCTGGTATAATTCTTTTCTTTATAGTAGGGCATATCAACGACAAGCTTGGCGCAAACCTGGATATCGCCGTCGGGAGCTGTATTCCCCCAAACAAAGGATTCCTTGACACCGGGTATGGTGTTCAGAAGAATCTCATATTCTTCTGGAAATGCCTTCTTTCCGTTTGTGAAAACAATCATGGACTTGGCACGCCCTGTAATCTTAAGATAGCCGTTTTCATCAATGTGACCCAGGTCGCCGGTTCTGAACCAGCCGCCCTCTTCCATAACCGCTTCTGTCTCCTCGGGGTTTTCGAAATAGCCCAGCATCACATTGTCACCTCTTGCCAGTATTTCTCCCATTCCGTTTTCATCAGGCTGATCGATAGTCACCTCGACGTTCCGGATGGGAATGCCAATGGTTCCGGGAACGTTAACAAAGAAGGTTGTGGCATTGATAACAGGAGAGGTCTCAGTGAGTCCATAACCCTGTAAAAAGGTTATACCAAGGCTCTGGAAGCCCTTGAGAATTTCTGCATTGATGGGAGCCGCTCCCGATACAAAAAGTCTAAGCTTGGGGCCTAGCTTATCAAGTACCGATTTAAAAAGCTTTCTACGCACATCCAGCCCCAGCTTCATTAAAAAGCCCGAGATTTTAGACATCTTGTTGACGAGCTCTTTTTTCCCGGCCTTCTCAAGACCATCCATCAGCCTTGAATAGATCGCCTCAAAAATAGCCGGAACGCCAACCAGAATCGTAACATTGAATT
>JAOABT010000039.1 GCA_026418215.1 Clostridia bacterium
GCCTTTACAGACGAAGTAATAAGAATCAATCCCAATTTTAATTTCAACCTGAGTATTACCAACCCGCCTGTTCTCATTGGCTTGTTCATCGGCGGTATGCTGCCGTTCCTTTTCGCAGCGCTGACCATGGAAGCCGTTGGTCGTGCAGCTCAGAAGATCGTTATGGAGGTTAGAAGGCAGTTCAAGGAAATCAAAGGCTTGATGGAAGGAAAGGCACAGGCCGATTATGCAACCTGTGTCGATATATGCACCAGAGCCGCTCAGAAGGAAATGGTCCTCCCTGCCCTGCTTGCCATCATCGCTCCTCTGACAGTGGGCTTCCTGCTTGGCGTTAACGCAATTGCAGGCATGCTGGCCGGTGCCACCGTCTCCGGTTTCATTCTAGCCGTTATGATGGCTAACTCGGGCGGCGCGTGGGATAATGCAAAGAAGCACATTGAGGCTGGGAACCATGGCGGAAAGGGCTCCGACCCCCATAAAGCAGCGGTTGTCGGTGATACGGTCGGCGATCCCTTCAAGGATACCTCCGGTCCCTCCATCAACATCCTCATCAAGCTCCTTTCCATGGTATCCATAGTTTTCGCCGCCTTTATCATGAGCAACACCCTTATGAAGTAGGACCTGATGTTATGGCTAAAACAAAAATACAGGAGAGATGGCTGAATGCCGTCTCTCCTGTTTTTTGGAGACTCTCTAGACTTTATATTTTTGAAGCAGCATCGATTCACTTTGCATGCCTGTGCCAGCTCGCCGGTTGTATTGAATGGCTTCACCTTGATGGCCGAGCCGTCTTCTTTGACAAGAATAAGATTTTTGTAGTTCGTATCAAATCCAACGTCCTCCAACAGCATACCGCCGGAATAGACAACCGATAATTGTTTTCCGGTAACCTCCGACCATAAGCGCACGGTATTATCAGCACCCCAGGTATAGACAAGCTTATTGCTCCTGGCAAATTCAGCATTACGGATGGCGTCGGAATGCCCCCTCAGCTCATAGACTGATCCTGCTGAGATATTCGGTTTAAAGCGGCTTAATCCGCGCTACTACCTTGTTGGGGTCATTTTGTATATGAGCTTCAAGCTCATCGACACCAAAGGAAGGTTCGAATATCTCGGGACACGCCTTCTCATCGGTAACAGCCTTAGCAAGGCCGGATATAAGGGCTTTGGGAGAATCAACGGGCCTCATGGCGGCCAACTCTCCATGTTATTCTACCAGTTTGGCATGAATCACTAGGCGGTGAGAGGCTACAACTATGGGATGGCAGGTAAAAAGAGTCAAGACCTTGTCTTTATCAGTTTGGTTGGTGATGGAAAAATCATCGGGAGTGACAATGAGTTTTTTGTATACCTTATAGGTCAGCGTTTTATCTTTCATCTGTACAGTAATTTCATCCCCCACATCAAGCTCATCCAAACGGTTGAAATACTTTCCGAAGGTATAGCTCCGATGGCCTGCCAGCACGCAGTTTCCTATCTCGCCAAGCTTGCCGGTGTTGGGCATTCTGCCCGCTGCCACACGAAGGGTCTCCTTGTCGACGCCATCCATGATAATCATGCGGAGATTAATTTTTTTGATGATTAAAACACCTGTCATGCGCTTTGTGATTTCTTCCTTGCTCATGATAGAGGTGCTTGGAGGCTTGGGCTTGCTGGGGGTCTTGGAAGATGCTTGGCTGCCTTTGGGGACAGGTGTGGGAGCAGCCTCTGATACAGCTCCGTTAGTGACTGTAGTACCCTTGCTGGTGTTATCACTGGACGTGTCACCGGAGTCAGTACCGCTTGTAATGGCTTCACCCGTCAGGGCCGCCGCCTCTGTAACACCCTCTGATGAAATGTTTTGCGAAGCTCCCGGCTGAACATAAAAATCCTCGACATTCTCGTCTGCAAGCATACCAGCCTCCTGAATCGCCTGTTCGGATTGCCGCATGAATTCATCAATGATGGCTTCATTTCGCTTGGTATTAATATAGGTCATGACAAGAGGGACGGCAATGAGAAGTAAACCTGCCACAATAAGCAGGTTCGATATAAGCCGCCTTCTTCCCGAATGCTCGTTGCGCGGCTTTGAATTGTTATTCAAATGTTCCCGCAGATTTTCTTCCAGCAGGCTTTCCAGATTCTTTGGGTCGGATTCTTCGGCAGAGTCTTGTGCGTTTAAATCAGATAATTC
>JAOABT010000045.1 GCA_026418215.1 Clostridia bacterium
GGAGATGTGTATAAGAGACAGCTATTTTGAAAAGCTCGGTATTAAGAATCTGATGCTGAATCTCAACAGCATAGGTTGTCCTAAATGCAGAAGCGCCTATAATGAAAAGCTCAAGAGCTTTCTAGCTGATAAAATCGGTTCGATGTGCCAAACCTGCAAGGACAGATACGAAAGAAACCCCATGCGTATCATCGATTGCAAGGAGGAAGGCTGTAAAAAGCATATCCAGGACGCACCGGCGCTTTTGGACCACATCTGCGATGACTGCAGGACTCATTTCGAATCGGTTTTGAAAAAGCTTGAGGCAATAGGAATACCCTATAACATTGATAAGGGTATTGTTCGCGGCCTCGATTACTATACAAAAACTGTTTTTGAATTTGTTTCAAAAAATATCGGAACCCAGGGTACGGTTTGCGGTGGAGGTCGTTATGACGGTCTTGTCGAGGCTTGTGGCGGAGCACCTGCACCAGGTATAGGCTTTGCTCTCGGTGTCGAAAGATTATTACTTGAGATGCAGAGTCAGGGTATTGAAATCCCCAAGCCTGAAGCACCGGATATTTATATGGGTGCCATTGGTCAAAAAGCCGACGCCGTCTGCGAAAAGCTGGCTTGGCGGCTTCGCCAGAACAATATCACCTGCGTCAAGGACATCATGGGACGAAGCGTCAAGGCCCAAATGAAGTATGCAGACAAACTCGGAGCGAGGTATTCTCTCATTCTTGGAGACAATGAAATTGAGAACAACAAGGCACAGCTCAAGGATATGTTGACTGGTGAGGCTAAGGATATCAGCCTGGACACCTTAATTGACAGATTAATAAAGAATAAGGGTTAAAGTAAGTTAACGTAAGCTAAAGTTGGACTATATTCGTTAGCGTGCTTGAAAATAAGTCTCGCTAAAGAAAAGCTAAAAAGGATTATCAAAGACAATATTGCTTTGATTTTGTTTCATACTAATTAAGATTGCTTATACCAATACGCACAAAATAAAGTCCTTGTTAATAAAAAAGCGAATGGTCCATCAGGACTCAATCGCTCATTCCGGAGGAAAACACATGGAAAACATTCAGGGTATGAAAAGATCGCATCGCTGTGCGGAGCTCACTGTAGCCGATGCCGGAAAAGAAGTTGTTTTGATGGGGTGGGTTCAAAAAAGAAGAGACCTGGGCGCATTAATTTTTGTCACCCTTAGAGACAGAAGCGGTATTATTCAGGTCGTTTTCAACAGCGAAACCAATCCTGAGCTTCATGCGAAAGCCATTCAGGTGAGAAGCGAGTATGTTTTGGCAGTTCGCGGCACCCTTCAGCTCAGAAGTCCCGAGGCTGTCAATAAAAATATGCCCACAGGCGAGATAGAGGTTATTGCCTCCGAACTAAGAATTCTCAGCAAAAGTGAAACACCTCCGTTCCATATTGAAGAGGATTCAGGTGCTAACGAGGTTTTAAGGCTCAAGTACCGTTATTTGGACTTGAGAAGACCCGACCTTCAGAGAAAGCTCATGCTTCGTCACCGTGTAGCGAAAGTTGCACGTGACTATTATGATACAAAGGGCTTTTTGGAAATTGAAACCCCTGTGCTGACCAAGAGCACACCCGAAGGCGCCCGCGATTACCTTGTGCCCAGCCGCGTTCACCCGGGCAAGTTCTATGCATTGCCTCAGTCACCTCAGCTCTTCAAGCAGCTTTTGATGGTTTCAGGCTACGACCGTTATATGCAGATTACAAAGTGCTTCCGTGACGAAGACCTTCGTGCGGACCGTCAGCCTGAATTCACCCAAATAGACTTGGAAATGAGCTTTGTGGATGTCGATGATGTCATTGCAGTCAACGAAGGCTTTATACAGCGTATTTTCAAGGAAGTTCATGGTTTGGACGTTACGGTTCCCTTCAAGCGACTAACCTTCTATGAAGCCATGGAGCGATATGGTTCGGACAAGCCGGATACACGTTTTGGCCTGGAACTTGTGAATGTTTCCGACCTGGTCAAGGAATCAGGCTTTAAGGTCTTTCAGGATGCTGTGGCAAACGGCGGCAGTGTTCGGGCTATTAATGCAAAAGGTGCAGGCGCATCCTTCTCACGAAAGGAAATTGATGCTCTCGGTGAAGTCGTTAAAACTTATAAGGCCAAGGGGCTTGCCTGGATCGTTGTCGAAGAGGGCGGCTTGAAATCTCCTATTGCAAAGTTCCTTTCAGAAGCTGAGGCTTCTGCGCTTCTCAACCGTCTTGGTGCAGAGAAAGGTGACCTTCTGCTCTTTGTAGCCGATAAGAATGAAATTGTCTTTGACGCTTTAGGACATCTGCGCGTTGAGCTTGGCGAAAAGCTTCAGCTCATTGATCATAGCAAATATGATGTGCTGTGGGTGACTGAATTCCCGCTTCTTGAATACGATGAGGAAGAAAAACGCTGGGTTGCCAAGCACCATCCCTTCACCTCGCCAATGGATGAAGATATTCAGTATCTTGATAGTGATCCGGCAAGAGTTCGTGCAAAGGCCTACGACATTGTCCTCAACGGCTATGAAATAGGAGGCGGAAGCATTCGTATCCACAATCAAGAGCTTCAGGCCAAGATGTTCAATATCATTGGCTTTACCGATGAACAGGCCAAAGAGCGCTTCGGGTTCCTGCTTGAAGCCTTCAAGTTTGGTACGCCTCCCCATGGCGGCCTGGCCTTTGGTCTGGACAGGTTAGTCATGCTACTGGCCGGAACAGAAAATATTCGCGACGTTATTGCCTTCCCGAAGGTTCAAAACGCATCAGACCTTATGACCAATGCTCCTGATGTGGTAGATGACAAACAGCTTAAAGAGCTTCACATCAAGACGGTGGAAGACCTTGGATAAGAAGCTTGTAAAAGATATCCTGGATTGGGTCCTTCATATTGCTGTGGCGATAGCACTTGGAGTTCTGATTATTGTGTTCCTGGGAAGGCTTACGATCGTTGACGGAAATTCCATGGTGCCCACCCTCCAGAACCAGAACGTCGTTATCATTGAGAGCGTGACTCAGCGGTTTGGAACCATCAAGCCCGGTGATATCGTGGTTCTAAAGATTCCGGAGCTGTTGGAGAATCGTAAGAAATATGCGATCAAGCGCGTTATTGCTACCGAAAATCAGCATGTGATCTGTCTCTTAT
>JAOABT010000066.1 GCA_026418215.1 Clostridia bacterium
GTCCTCAATAGACTTTTTCATGTAGTTAAAACCTGGTGTGTACTTTCCTCGTACAGTAAACCCATACTCCTGAGACGCGGGATAATACCATCGAGTTTTCCCGTCCTTGGACATTTTCACGAATGTGTCATTCATTGAAGGGTCCATGGTTACCTGATACATTTTTTTACCCTGTTTTGTTTTCTTTTCGCCCTTAAGAATGATGCCACTTTTCAAGTCACCGCTTAACTCAGGGGCTTCTGAGCGAGCATATTTTAAGGCAAGAGACGCACCCGACCTGGCGGCGGCAGTAACACAACTTTGAGGCAATTTGCCTAACAGTTTTATGCTTTTCTTTAGTTCAGCTAAACCTTCAACCTTTATAGATGAGTTCACTTATACCACCCTCTTGCAATAACACAAAAGCTCAATATGCGCATTTTTTACGTCTATTGAGGACAATATCTCATATAGGTCGCTACCATGCTTTATCCGCATTTCATTGGTTATGCCCGGCATAAATCTCATATTGAACTTGACTTCAACCCTTGATTCCATAGCAAATGAGTTAAAGTATTCATTTCCAATGATAGGGGATTTACTCGCCCAGACTGTTTTAAACTCAGGCCAATCCCCCGCTAGCTCACCATAGCTGTTTTGCTGACTTGGTGGTGATAGAAACGTAATTCTTTGGTTATACCTGCCAGGGTTAATAATCATATCGTCATCACCCCAGGCGTTGGGAGTAGATTAGTACAATACATCCCTAAGATAGTTTCTACCACCTTATTGAGATTGCCTTTTTCTACGTACATGCTCCGATTATCATACATGTCCTGGCAAAGCACATATACGACTATCGTTATGTCTTCGTGAGTATCCATGGCGGTATCATCCAACCCGGTGTAGGCCTTTATGTAAGCTTTGGCGGCAGACAAATAAGCAGACAGTTCAACTTCTGTATATTCGCCATCGTTAAGCTTGAGATAGTTAGCGACGTCGCTTACTTGCACTTGGCTTACTTTCATGGAGTGTACCACCTTCCTGTGCGGTTTCCGGCTGGGCTTCCTCTACATACCCGGCTTGTAAAAGGTCTTGGAGCACAGCTGGGTCACTGCACTCCTTAACCTCACCTTTATACATAGTAAAAGCGCCAGAAAAGCTGGTTTTCGCTTTTACTAGCATTCTATCACCTAATTAAGATGCTTTCATAACGAGCATGGCGATCTTCTGAGCGTTCTCGACCTTGGCGTCAAACTCAACAAAGCCCAGTACGCCAATAGCGTGCTCGTCAGCGTACTTTTCACGCAATACCTGGATATTGATGTCTTCGGAGATCTTCAAAGCCAGGCCAGACATATCACCGTAATAGATAACGGTCTTCCCGGCTGCCATATTATCCATATTATCAGACACATATACGGGTTTACCGAGCAAAGTAGCACCAAACGGGGCGTTGATGTCGTCCTGGAACAGATAGCGGTTGTTGGCATCCTTAAGCAGCCTGATTGCTGTCCTGGTTGCGCTTGACATAATAAAGATACCGCCTGCCTGGAATGCGTCCTTTACCTTGTCCTTAAGCTGGATGATTTCGTCAGCAGTAACAGCGGTGGCACTGGCTGCATCAACCTTCAGCGTGACACCAGCAGCTAAACCAGCAACCTTATCGGTTGTGCCCTTAATGCATTCTTTTTCCATAAACAGAACGAGCTTTTCTGCCATGTCGTTGATGACAAAGGAAACAATGTTAAAGTTTGAGTTGTTCACCAGCGAGAGAGAAACCTTAGTCAACGCTCTGGCCAAATAACCCTTGAGGTCGATGGTTGCTGTCTTACCGCTTGTTGATACCCCGGCGCTGAATTCGTCAGCATACGAGACGGTGATCGACTGAGTGTCTTCGTCATAGTAAGGGATAGACAGGTTACCACCAATGTTATAGCGGGTAGCCTTCTGGACGATAGGGCTCATGTCCACTACTTTCTTGATGATCTTATTGGCAATAGATGTAGGGATTACCGCCCCGTTATCGCCAGCGGTCATGTTAACATCTGCTCTCTGTTCGACTACGCCACGAATGTAATCGGCAAATACCTTTTCATCGACCGCGGCCCTTTCCTCGACATCATTCTTCATAGGTTCTTTCTTGTCCATCATTCTTGCCCTCTCTTCCCTTTTGATTGTGCCATCAATGGCCTTGATTTGTTTTTCAAGATCATCAAATTTGGCGCTTTCTTCTTCTGTCATGGCTCTCTCTTCCGTCTTAGCGGTATGTAAAAGAGCCTCCATTTCAGTCTGTAAATCTGCTCTCTGTTCCATGAGTTTCTTAAGTTCCATGGTTCTTTTCATCCTTTCTGAAAATAAAATAAGCCGGTTATTTACCGACTTTTAAGGCATCTATTCTGTTTTGATAAGGTGAATAGTCAACTTTTTCTTTTGGAGGTTCAATCACAAGCTTTATTTCTTGCTCCGATGCCCTTTCCTCAATATCCACACTCTCGTTAGCCCTGAGTTCAACGCTTGTCGCTGAATAGATAGGCTGTTTATTGACAACAAGTGTTAAATGATCGAGGTCAAGAGACTTAACGTGTCTTATTGGTAGTTCTCCGGCTCTGTCCTCCATATCGTCGATAACGTTGTACATTCCAAACGACCAACCTTTGATTTTCCCCTGCTTTGCAATGTCAATAAGGTTTGGATCTCTTATCAAAACACTTGCATGTAAGCCGATGGCATCCTCGTATAAGTCCAATGTCCCATCTGATGTGCTTGCATAAACATTAGTCTTGTCATGGTCAACCGTGACGGTAATGTTTCCGGCCCGTTCAATGGCCTTTTCAAATGCCCTTTGCTCAATAACTTCAATGACTTTGCCTCTTGGAGTAATGACCGGGCGCGATTTCTTTTCTGTAACGTTCACATACCCTTCGATATGGGCTCCGTCAGCCCTGATCTCCACTTTCAATGCTCTCACCCCCTCTAAGTATGGTTTTAATTTTCTGAAGCTCATTTACTATTTCAGCAGTGGCTCGGTCAAGTCTGTTTTTGAGATATTCTTCCGACCTTTTAAGCCTATCATTCTCTTTAATGAGCCTCTCAAACGTTTCAAGCGGTATTCGAATTGTTCTCAACGCCTTCACCGCCTTTCATGTTGTCAATTTTGTTGATTTTGTCTGTGTTTGGTGTGTAAATGGTCTTTTTTATCGGGTCATAAAGCACGCTATCAAGGCCCAACTTGATAAAATTAAGCCCTAACGGCTCTTTATCTTCCTCGTATCTGACCTCATCCGGTTGCAGGAAGTTTGACTTAATACCTATTTCATAGGCCTGGTATCGTGTTAAAATATCGCCTTTTGTTATTTCTTTGGTGTCAAAGGCCCAATAATATGAGCCTTTTTCCTTTTCCAGCAAGAAATCTCGGTTAAGAGCACATTCGATGGCACGAATAATGGGTAAAACGCCTGTTCGGAACCCATTAATGTAATCTTTCTCACTTGCTGCTCCCTTCACGATGCTATCTGGAACGTTAAAAATCTTGCAAAACTCAAGCGAATTGGTTACTTTGTTCTCGTTTAATTGCATTTCTACAGAAGAATTGCTTGATTCTTTGAAATCAATGCCTTTATTGAGAACAACAATGTTTTCCTCATTATTGCTATAGAGTTTCTTCCAGGCTTCCTTTAGCGTATCGATGACATCCTGCTCTAGCTTGTTTTCAGATTTAAGAAACCCCTTTTTGTTCCCGCCTTTTTGTACTAAGGCATTTTCAAACACCAAAGAGTTATACCCTACACTTAACAGGGTGGGTATCTCGCTCAAAATGCTTATACCTTGGCATCCGTCCTTTGTTTTTCTAAGCAGTTTTATGAAGTCAAACGGCTTGAACGGAGATCCATTCACAAGAATGTCGTAATCTTTGAATATCGGGTCGGCGTTTTTATTGATTGATACTTGGCTCTCGTCAACATAATGCAAGCTTATAACGGAATTCCGCTGTTTATTGATGTAAGCGTATCCACCTTTACCGAGAAAGTAATCAGCCACCATGGCTTTCCAAAACTGGACCGAATCCAGGGTATCCCCCGTTTCATCATTCAGAATCTTAATGCGTGGATCTTCCTTCACTTCCTTGACTTTACCGTTATCTTCCATGTATAGCTTTATAGGTAACATTGATATCGTGTTAGCGATGTACTCAATGCAACCATTTACGCTTGGAATGTTCAAAGCTTTTTGCTTTGTGATCGTAGAATTTCCGAGAAGAGCAGTAAGAAGTAAATCATTCGCTGCATCAGACGTTCCCATGGTATCAAAAGCTCTATTTTCAGGTTTTCGTTTAAATAATCCCACCTATATCCCCCCTTAGATTACCTGAGCACCGAAGTTTTCTGCCCCGTATAGCATATCTTGCTGCAATAAATAAGTGGCATTTATCAACGCCACTACCATGTCAACTTTACCAGCTGATCGTTTTTTGTTTACAAATTTGTTGAGGTTGGTGTCCTCGGTACATCGCGCGTTTTGAAAGTTAATCTCAAGCATGAGATTTTCGTCATACCGGAAGTTTTTGCTCAGAATAGCTTCCTTCAATAACTTTGTGGGCATGTGAAGCACCGAGCTATGCTGTTTGATCTCCACACATTCATAACCCGCGGCCTCAAGCTTTTGTATTGTGCTTATTGCATTGTATCGGTCATATCCAATCTGTGTTATTTTAACGCCATATTTTTCTTCAAGACCTAAAATAAACTGCTCTACATATCGATAATCAATGACCTCATCGCCGCATTCAAAACAAACGCCTTGACGAATGAGTTTATCGTAATCAACATTTTCTTTCTTGCTTTTTAAGGCCTTTTTGTCTTTAGGTATAAATCCCCAAACCTTCCCGTATATTTTGCAGTCTTCCTCAGTTTCCATTGCAACAGAAGTGTTGTCATCTGATTGCGATAGATCTAGGCCCAAACGAACTTTTTTCCCCTTCCAAAACTCTAAATCCTCCTTGATCTTGCATTCTCGGACTTTATCGATCGAGACATATCCCTCAACACCAAGCCCTTTATACTTGATATTGTTGTGTTTACAAAGGTAGTTTTCGCGCTTGTTTTCGTACAAAATTGCCATTGTGCGCATTGATTTAATGGCTTTAAATACGTGTTCATGTGCAACAGCAACGGGATTCGACTGATAAATCACTAAATCATTTGTTTGCCATTGGTCATTTATAAGCAAATCGTCATCCGGCTCATATAAAAGCGAAAATCTGCGCCTTGCATCTTCGTCATCGACACAATCACTTAGCTTGTCTAAAACTTTTTTTGATATATCAATCTCATCTATCATTACGTTGTTATCATTGGGGTACTGCGTGCTAATGATTATCCCCAATTTATTAAACAGCGTAATCTGTGACGATCTCATGGCCTCAATAGGATAGCTGTCCATGGCTCCGGCCTCGTCAGCCAGAAATGCATTAGCCAGTTTACCATCCATTCGGTCCTCGGAGTATGCCAGTGGTGTATATTCGCTTTCGGTTACCAAGCAACGGATCTCGCTGCGTAATATCTTAAAGGTATCATCTGCAGCTAGTGCCGGACTGACCTTTATAATCTTCCTGATGGCCAGCTTTAACTCACTGGATAGCTTAAGGTCAGGCGCCACCGAAAAAAATCTTGAAAATTGCGGGTCTGTGAGCATCAAGAGTATAAAAATAACCGCTGCATTGAAGGTCTTAAAGTTTTTTCTTGATATCTCCAATAATGCGGTTATGAAATACCTTATATCGAGGTTTTTCTCATTTTTTTGTTTTGTACATAGAACTGCAACAATCAGTAACCATGCGTAATCTTCAAGGCCTTCAAACATGCTGCACTGTAAATCTGGATGAACCATGAGCTTAAGAATTTTGCAGACCTTGTTATATGTTTTCTCATCAACATAGGCCTGCGGGTCCTTACCCTCCACAATGTCCAGCCAGGCCTGCGCTTGCTTTTTTATGTATATTCCGACCTTACGGTTGCCATCTTCGACACACCATAAGGCGTACTTATATGCTTTGCTTTCTTTGATCATTCATCACTCAGCGCCTTTAGCAGAGGATTTCCTTCTTTCTCGGCCTTCTTTGGAATGCTCCGGAGGGCGGCAGCAATAGTCATAACGTTTTCCTTCTCGATATCTAAAAGCATTTTCCTTTTTGCTTGGACTTGTCGATCACATTCAATCATGGTTGCATAAATGTCAGCTATGCCCCTGATAGCGCTTTTTAAATCGTTGAAGGACACATCCGGTTTCTGTCGCATTTCTTCAAGAGCATTTTCCAAAAGTGTAGCGCTCTCATAGATTTTTTCTCGCTTTACCTCGAGATCAAAGCACTCAGCGTGCATCAGGCAGTATCTGTTTATGATAACTTCATAGATAGCGTCGTTCTTTTCAATTTTTCTAAGCAAGGCGTTGAGCCTTTGGAATTCTCTATGCGCTATAGGATTACTGCGGACTTCTGGACGTTCTTGTAATGCAGTACCAGTGGAGAGAGATGCCTCGCCTTGCTGCCGCTTTTTCATTTCGGCTTTGGTACGATGGGACTTTTTTTCATTTTTTAACACTTCAAATGGCTTAGGCGGCCTAGACATGGGCTTCATCTCCTTTCAAAAAGCTATTTTGGGAATATTTTATTTATGAAGGTGGGCACGTGGTGTTCAGCAGTTTGGTTTTTTCAGTCACGTGACCCCCGGGGGGGATGGTTGGTATAATCCTTCGTACATTTTAATGTCTTTCCATTCTTCTTTCATAAGGCTTCTCCTTTCTGTTTATAAAACAAAAAAGAGAAGTGGTTGGTGGCTATCCAACAAATCTTCTCTTCATCTATCCTTTATTAAGTTAAAAAGATAATCTTTACTAATAATCCCCTTCTCACTTTTCTCATGGCACCGTTCGCAGACAGTTATTAGGTTGCCATTTTCAAGTCTTAATTCGAAATTGTCTTCCAGTGATACTATATGATGGCATTCTAAATTGTTGTATACATATCTATTTTTATCCCGGCACACCCTACACAAATATGAATCTAATTCCTTAATCT
>JAOABT010000127.1 GCA_026418215.1 Clostridia bacterium
CAAGGCTTATGTCTCAGGCTATGAGAAAGCTTTCGGGTGTTATCAGTAAATCCAAAACCGTTGCCATTTTTATCAACCAGCTGCGTGAAAAGGTTGGCGTCATGTTCGGAAACCCCGAGGTTACACCCGGCGGACGTGCCCTTAAATTCTACGCTTCGGTCCGTATGGATGTCAGAAGGGTGGAAACCATTAAGGAAGGCAGCGACGCAGTCGGTAACCGTACCAAGGTTAAGATCGTTAAGAACAAGGTCGCACCTCCGTTTAAGGAAGCGGAATTCGATATCATCTACGGCCAGGGTATCTCCAAGGAAGGCTGTATTCTCGATATCGGAACCACGCTGGATATTGTCAAAAAGAGCGGTGCATGGTTCTCCTACAATAATCAGCGCATCGGTCAGGGCCGCGAGAACGTTAAGAAGTTCTTGAAGGAAAACCCCGATGTTGCCAAGGATATCGAGTCCAAGATCAAGGCAGAGTACGAAAAGGCCTTTTTAAGCAGTGTGCAGGCCCATATTGCCGATGACGAGGCGTAACCCGGAACGAAGCCTGACCCATCAAAACTCATGACTTAGGCTAACTCACTATACGGTCTGACTTAGCAAGGCTAAAGCTAATTATCAAATTAGCTGAATCTTAACTAACCAGACATGGGTTACAGAGCTCTTCCGAGCCTTTGCCATGTTGTGAGTTGACAGGGACAATCCACTAAACCACAGATTTAAACGATAAAAGACAGTACCATAAAATCAAGAATTTGGGTGCTGTCTTTTTTTGCTGTATGGGGAAAGAATTGCCTACATTGATGGCTGTAAGATTCTACAGCTTTTCCTAACGGGTGCCCTTTGCTATAATAAAGGTACATTTCAGCGGTTTTCACTACAAAAAAAGGTTGATAGTGTTAGAAGAGGACAATTATGAAATATACGTACGCAGCTTTAGTTTTAGCGGTCCTGCTGCTGGTGGGCATGCTGGTCAACCTCTATGTCTCCTTCCATGACGAGACAGCTGCCGTCGCGCCCGAACGCACACCTCTCCATCATTTTGTCATCATCACACAGGAGAATAATGATCCTTTCTGGCAGCGCTTCAAGAACGGCGCGCGGGAAGCGGCCGCTAAAAATGATGTCTTTGCGGAATTTGTTGATATCTCGCAGAAGGATGCCGAGCTTTCAAAGAAAGCTGTTGAACGCGCCATTCTTTCGGATGTGGATGGCATTGCCCTTCAGCCCTATGACATTCAAAAAACCTCTGATGTCCTGGAAAAGGCCAACAAGGCCGGAATCTCTGTCATTACCTTTGAGAATGATACCTTTTTCATACCCAGCATACCCACGGTGGGCTCCAATAGTTATGAGATTGGTTATAACACAGGTGAGATGGCCATTCAGGCCTCGGGCGGCAAGGCCAAGATTGCGATTTTATCGAACCAGGCAAGCGACGAGGATTCCAAGCATTCCAGCAATATCAGGCTACAGGGCCTGATGGAGGCCATTGAAAAATATCCTGAGATGTCGGTTGAGCACATTTATACGCTGAATACACAGATGTTCGAGGTCGAAAAGCTAACCAATACCATTCTCACAGACAATCCTGATATCAATATGATTATCTGCAGCGACAGCGAGAGCACGCCCGGTGTTGCGCAGGTTATCGTGGATTCCGACCGGGTGGGACAGATCAAAATTATTGGCTCCGGCACCATGCCGCTGACCATGCGCTACATCGAGGGCGGCGTAATCTACGGAACCATTGCGGCGGACAGCTATGCCATCGGTTACAATACCGTCATGCAGCTTTCCGACATGGCAGAGGG
>JAOABT010000260.1 GCA_026418215.1 Clostridia bacterium
CCCGGTTGAAGCTTGCCGGGGGAGGCCGGTGGCACTGGCATGGTTCAGCCCGGATTGTAAGCATTTCTCAAAGGCCAAGGGCGGTAAGCCAAAGGATAAGAAAATCAGAGGGTTAGCATGGATTGTTCTGAAATGGGCGGCACTGGTCCGGCCCCGGGTGATAATGCTAGAGAATGTCGAGGAATTCCAGACATGGGGACCGCTTAACCGAGGGCACCGGCCCATAAAGGCAAAGACAGGGTACACATTTGATAAGTGGAAGTCACAGCTTAAGGCATTGGGGTACAAGATCGAGCACAGGGAACTCCGGGCCTGTGATTACGGAGCACCGACAACGCGAAAACGATTTTTCCTTGTAGCTCGATGTGACGGATTGCCTATAGTATGGCCAGATCCGACACACGGGGACCCGGAAAGCATGGAAGTACGTTGCGGAATATTGAAACCATGGAGAGCTGCCGCCGAGATCATAGATTGGTCTATACCTTGCCCAAGCATATTTGAGCGAAAGAAACCACTTGCTGAAAACACTTTGCGCCGGATTGCTAGAGGAATTCAAAAATTTGTTGTCGACAATCCTGAGCCATTTATTGTCCAAGTAAATCACAGTGGAGCATCTTGGCACTATTGTAATGATATTAATAACCCACTTCCTACAGTTACATCAAAGCATGGTTTTGGTGTTGTGGCTCCGTTTCTTGCTCAATATCATTCCGAGACATCCCGAGACCATGTACGGGGCCAGGATATGACGGACCCAATAATGACGCTAGATACCTCCAACAGATATGCTCTGGTTACAAGCTTCATCACCAAGTTTTATAAAACAGGCATCGGGCAATCACCGAAAGAACCGCTTCATACCGTGACAACTTCGCCGGGACATTTCGGAGAGGTCCGCACCTTTCTAATGACTTATTACGGCAACGGTGATGATTTAGGGCAGAGAGTGGACGAGCCCCTGAGGACCATAACCACAAAGGACCGTTTTGGGATTGTGACGGTAGCCGGTCAGGATTATCAGATTGTCGACATTGGCATGAGGATGCTAGAGCCCCGGGAGTTATTCAAGGCCCAAGGCTTCCCGGATGATTACATAATTGACCGGGATTATGCAGGGAAAGCCTATCCAAGGTCAGAGCAGGTTGCTCGGTGTGGGAATGCGGTGCCGCCACCGTTTGCGAAGGTGCTGACAGAAGCAAATATTCCGGAACACTGCCAGCGTGAGCAGGCCAGTTGAGTACAGAAGAAGGTGAGAGACAGTGAAGATCGGTCTAATTGATGTAGATGGCCATAACTTTCCAAATCTTGCTTTGATGAAACTTTCTGCATGGCACAAAGCCCGGGCTGATGATGTAAGCTTGTGGGTTGGCTTAGAAAAATATGATCGAGTGTTCATATCCAAGGTGTTTACATTTACGCCTGACATAGATTCTTGCATTATGGCCGATGAGGTTATTTATGGCGGAACCAGCTACGACCTAAAAAATAAGCTGCCGCCGGATGTTGAAACAATGTGTCCTGACTTTACACTATACCCTCAATTCAAAGAGGCATACGGATTCTTGACCAGAGGTTGTCCAAGGGGTTGCGCGTTCTGCTGTGTAGGAGAAAAAGAAGGAAGGGTAAGCCGCCAGGTCGCAGATTTAGGCCAATTTCACACGGGACAAAAGGAAATAAAGTTGTTGGATCCTAACTTGTTGGCATGTAGCGATCATGAAAAATTATTGCAACAGTTAATAAACAGCAAAGCAAATGTAGACTTCACGCAAGGACTTGATATACGGCTCATGACAGACAAAATAGTGAGCATGTTGAATCAAGTAAAAGTCAAAGAAATCCATTTTGCATGGGATGATATTAAGCAATCGGCCAAGATATTGGAGGGGCTTAAGCTATATGCCAAATCTGCAACGAGAAAGCCTCATGGGCATTTTGGCTCTGTATATGTCCTTACAAACTTTAATACAACGCATGAGCAGGACTTGGAAAGGATATACAAGCTCAGGGAACTAAATTACGACCCGTACATCATGATTTACAATAAGGAACACGCTCCAAAGCGGACGAGACTCTTGCAGAGATGGGTTAACAACAAGATTATTTATAAAAGCTGTGAACGATTTGAGGACTACAATTGCAAGATAGGTTAGTTCGCATAACCAAATAATTACGAAAGGAGAGATACCATGAACTACATACAAGAGGCAGAAGATAGGATTAAGGAATACGATCAATTATACACGGCGGTTGATAATATAAGACAAGAACTTGCGGCTTTAAATGCAGAAAAAGATATGTTAGGAGCACAAAAAATAACCGACATGCCAAGAGGTGGGAGCAGAGAACCAGACGATAATATGTGCAACAATATAGCCAAAAGAAAAGAGCTTAGAGAGCGCCTAGAAATTACGCAACGGAGAATCAGGCAGGTAGAAAACGTGCTTGAAAAGCTCAACCCAGAGGAAAGACGGCTTGTCGAAATACTCTATGTTATAGGGGGCAAGAATGCTATAAAAACAGCAATGGAAGAGTTTAATATAGAGCAAGCTCACGTTTATAGGAGGAAAAACATAGTCATAAGGAAAATTGCAAAGATGTTTCTGGGGGTAGGGGTTGCATAAGCAGCCCCTTTAAAATTTTTTTAAAAAAGTATTGACATGGGTGTACAATGGGTGTACAATAAAGATGTGGACAGGAGATACAAGGCTCCGCACAATAGGAGGTATAATATGAAGCTTTATCACGGAACACGGTTAGATGTAAAAGATGAGATTTTGGAAAACGGGATAGAGCCAAATATAACAGAAGCATCTAGCCATATTAGAGATGATGAAAGACTTTTACAAATGGGCATATTTGGATTTGACAATATAGACGATGCAATCAGTTTCGCAAGAGATTTATGCGATAGTTCCGGCATTGTGGTGTTTAGTTTTGATGTTGATGATGCGCTAGTAGATCCGGAATATGACGGCGAATCATTCTTTTATCCAACAAATAATAATGTCGAAGCAATTCTTGAATTTGAACGTTCATATTAATCTGTGAATGGGGGGTTACCCCTCTCTATATTTAGGAGAATCTATGAGTAAACGGTATCCAGTCGGAAGTAAATTTGGAATGTTAACCATTGTTGAGTATATAGGTAATAGACAATATAAATGTCTTTGTGAATGCGGTCAAGAAACAACTGTTTTTTCTAACAATCTTGGTAGTATGCACACAAAATCATGTGGTTGTATTAAGAC
>JAOABT010000290.1 GCA_026418215.1 Clostridia bacterium
GGCCAGAGTTTCTTCTATGGTATTTTCAGCGACGCCATGCCTGACCTCAACTATGACAACCCTGATGTCCGCAAGGAGATCGAAAACGTGGCGCAATTCTGGATGAAGATGGGCGTTCGCGGCTTCAGACTGGACGCCGCCCTTCATATCTACGGCGATGGCGAAGCCTACCGCGCCGGGGATAAGAACGTTTCCAATATGAATGTAAGCTGGTGGAAGGAATTCGCCAAGGCCTGTGAAGTGGTGAATCCTGATGCCTACCTCATCGGTGAGGTGTGGGAAAAGCCTGAGGTCATGGCACCTTACTATGCGGCTTTTGATTCCACCTTTAACTTCTCCATTGGAACCGATGTTATCAGCATGCTCAACAGTGGGGCCAACATCGAAGAAAATGGCGGCTTTGCCGAAAAGCTCGACTCCATCTATAAGACGTACAAAACAGTGGATCAGAATATGATAGATGCGCCCTTCCTCTCAAACCACGATCAGAACCGCGTCATGTCGAGCGTCAACAATGACGTTACGAAGGCTAAGCTTGCCGCTAGCATTTATCTGACACTACCTGGCAATCCCTTCATCTATTATGGCGAGGAAATCGGCATGGTGGGCACAAAGCCCGACGAGATCATTCGTGAGCCCTTTATTTGGAGCAAGAGCGACGACAAGCGTACAACCAAATGGGAGAAGATCACGGCCAATAAGGATACTGTACCCTATGATGTGCAGGCCAAGGATAGCAACTCACTTTTCAGCCACTACAAGGAAATCATAGCCCTGAGAAAAGCTACTCCGGCCTTGATGACAGGCGATTTTGCTCCCATTAAAACAGACAATACCGCTGTTATAGGCTACAGTCGGTTTATTCAGGGTCAGGGCGGAAGCTGCTATGTTTTCCATAACGTCAGCGGAGCAAGCCAGACCATCACCCTGGCGGACACAGATGCTTCATCCTCAAAGGTGCTCTACAAAAGCGACCAGGCTTCTGCTGCCAAAGGAAACACCATTACCTTGGCTCCTATGTCCACATTGATTCTTAAGAATCCTTAAGGATGGGTTGAAAACTTTATACAAACTCATCAACCCAGTTGTGGAAGCGTCCCTCATTTACGAGTAGCCACGATCTTAAGAAGTTCTTTGAGATGAAAACGAGCCTCGCATAACGGATCAGTAAGGTCTGCTTCTTATGCGAGGCTCTATTATTTAGCTTCTTGTACTAGCATAAAGCTCTATTGAGGAATTAGCCTTGTACACAATAACTTGGACTGGCTTGGATTTTTATATACTTGGCTCTGAAAACTCTATCAGTCGTTTAAAGGCTTATTCAGTTCATAGATACTCTTCTAGGTCCTCATTAGCACAATGAGCGATATGCCCCAGCCTAAAAACACAATCAGCAAAGCGCCTATGGCACCAAGCTTTTGATTCTCCTTCCAGCTCGACTTGGCAAAGCTGAAGGTATATAGGGATGACAACAAAAGAAATAGGGCAGAAATAATATTGATCATTTTTCCACCCCTTTCGAGGATATGACATGGGAGCTTTTTATCATGGTCCCGGTCCTTCTTACGGTGAAGTCTACAGAAACCTTAACCTCTGCATTTCCGAACTTGCTGAGCCAATTGAACTTATCCCACTCCTGAATGGTTGGAAATTGGCGGACAGCGATTTCTCCATAATGGAAAACATCTGTATTAAAGCCCTGACATTTTTGCACAGTTCTATTAAGACCATTTTCAAGATAATCGGCCATGGCTTTCTCTACAATCTTCTTTTTGTTGGGCTCCTCATAATTGATACGGCTGGGGATGCCGACGATTTCACCCTCCATACTCAAATGACTGTTAATTTTTATTTTGTCACCCTTGATATCTATTTTGGTTACCGGTCTTTCAAACTCCTTGATTTCAATAGCGATGGAAAGCCCAGTTCTTTCAGGGTCGGGTATGGCGAATATCGCCTTCTTAAGCTCTCCACGGAGAATGAGCATCATCTGCGTTTCAAAGCCGTTAAGCTTGCCCACCATAATATCGCCGTTACTGACGGCGGTCCCCATAAGCTCAATTTCAGGCCCACCCTTTCTAGGTACGTCACCCGCATAATAATCTCCCGTAATATTGAACTTTCCAGTATAAACAGGACCATTCGCCTTGAATTTGTCACCGTTGTTAACTGCACCGTAAATAGCAAAGGATTCTTGAACAGTAGATTTCATGGCTGTAGTCAAATCATTTAAAGTGACATTTGGAAAAAAGCCGGTGGTTCTAAAATTCCCTATAAGATCCTCATAGGTTTTTGTCACCAAAGAGCCCATATAAGGCTTGGAGGCAGCTAAAAAGTCCATGGCTGTTCCTTTGCAGACAATAATGTTGGTACTTCTTCTAATCTCACGGTAACGAATGAGGGGAGCCAAAAACTCTCCCAGAAGACCGCTTTTAGCCAAATCTTCTGAAATGACAATGGCTTTCAGGTGCATGAAGTTCAAGCGTTTAGGTATGGTTGTATTGGCTAAAGCAACCGCTTCAAAGAAGGCAGGCGCATCAACGGTTATGGTGTCTTTTTCTTCCTTACTTTCGCCCCCGCCGGCGCCACCTCCGCCGCCTCCACCACTTGAGGCCTGGTCAAATTTAGGAATTTGAAAGGAAATACGGTATTTATCGTTAACACCGCGCTCGATGCCTAAGGTTGACACGTAAGCGTTGTCTCCTATTTCCACGGCATCATAGCAGGCAGTCAAGAATAGCGAAGCTGCCATTACACAGAGCAGTAAAAAAGCCTTTTTACGCATTCTGGACATCACCCTCCTGTTCTTTTTCCTCCTCTATTTTCCCCCTTTTTTTTCGAATAGCGGCAATGACCAGCACAATGGGGGCAGGCAGATAGAAAAAAAACCATCCCCACCCGCGAATAAACTGAATGTAGCGTTCAACGACCACGGTAAGGCCGGAGGGCAGTAAACTGGTGCTGTAAATAACCGTAGCCATGGGAATAATGATGGGCCTCTTGTCTGGAATTCTGAAAATGTGGCAGTATATCATGAGCGCAGCAAAAAACAAGCCTCCCACCGTAATAAAGGAGATAAAGTTCCAGGTAAAAGCAAACACTGGCTCCATACGCTCAAATAATCCGCCGTAATTAATGAGTCTGGCCATCGCATACATGGGTGCGGTTATTTCTTGCCCTGCTTCGAACTGAAAGGCCAAAGAAAAGGCCAACAGTGCCGAAGAGGTAACAATACCCGAAATAATCAAGCCCCACAAGCCAATTTTTCTTATTTCCTTTGATCCATGGAGTGAGGCCGCAAAGACTCCAACTAATACGATTTCTCCGTAGACAGAGCTCCTGGTAAAGCCTGTCACAATGGTTTTGTCGAGCCCATAGCCCAATATAGGAAAGATACGGGACAGCTCATAATTTTGAGCCGACATAATGATAACCAGAAGATAGCCCGCACCCAAAACATAAATTAAAAATTTAGAAAATCGGACCAGCGTTTCAAGCCCCATGAAGCAAAGAAAGACCACACTCAGCATAAAGAGAATCATAATAAAGCTCGGAGGGCTCAAGGGCATGGCAAAGACCTTCAAAACCTCGCTAAATTCGCGCATGTCCATGGCCGCCATAAAAACAAGAAATGAGGCAAATACAAAAGAAAGGATTCTTCCAAAGACCTTCCCCAACACAATATCGTTGATTTCCATGATGTTTTTATTCGGAAATCTTTTAAGTAAGGCATAAAGTCCAAAAAATCCAAGCCCCGCACAAAGTCCCGCAATGATGGTCATCTACCATCCCGTGGTGCCAACTAGCTTCATGACAACTGATGGGCTTGTAAAAAACACCTTGGAAGTCATCATGATGACGACAAGGCTTATGGCTTCATGATATCCAAACTTTCCTTCCGGTTTCATTTTGAACTTCCTCCCTTTGTTTTGGATTTAATCCAGCCCCGGGGCTCTTCACCCATACGCACCTCATTTTGTGTATTGAGATAATCAGGACGCTTGGATTGTGTATAAAGCGGGCCTCTGACAATCTTGTCCTTATTAACCCTAGTAACGGGAGTCACGGGTGTAAAGAATGGTACCCCAAAGGATTTCATGCCCAACGCAAGAGCACCGACGATGGTCAGGCCTACAGAGATGCCATAAAATCCTGCTAATCCGCCCAATGCAATAAAAACAAATCTTACGATGCGAACCGCCAATGATAGTGAGTAATTGGGTATGGCAAAGCTTCCTAAGCCGGTGATGGCGACGATGATGATCAAGACCGGACTGACAAGCCCCGCCGACACAGCAGCCTGGCCTAATATCAAAGCCCCGATGATGCCCAGAGTTTGGCCGGTGACGCCCGGAACACGAATGCCTCCCTCTCGGATAAGCTCAAAGGATATCTCCATGAGAATAATCTCCACAATGGTGGGAAAGGGCACACTCCGCCGGGCCACAACAATAGAGGCAAGTAGCGAGGTCGGAATCATCTCCTGCTGGAAAAGCGTGATAGCCACATAAAGTCCGGGCAATAAAGCGGCCATCAGGACGCCGATAAGTCTGATAATCCTCAAAAATGAACCGTATTGCCAGCGTACATTGGCGTCCTCGGAGGTTTGGAACAGATCAAAAAAGGTGATAGGCATGGCCAATGCAAAGGGCGTGCCTTCACATATCACCACGACTTTTCCATCCAACAGAAAAGAAGCGACACGATCAGGCCGCTCGGTTGAAATAATCTGAGGGAAGAGCATACTGGGCTTGTCTTCAATGAGCTGCTCAAGCATCCCGTTGCCTGCGATATAGTCCACATCAAGGTTGGTTATTCTTTTTCTGACCTCGTCAACTATTCTTTTATTGGTAAAGCCCTCCATGTACATGAGGGCACAGAGCGCATTGTTGGTTTTGCTGATATCATGGAATTCCGTTATGAGGTTTTCATTCTTGACAATGCGGCGAACAAGGGTGATATTGGTACGGAGGTTTTCCGTGAAGCCTTCCTGAGAGCCATGGACAACAGTTTCCGTAACGGGCGAGGCCACGCTTCTCTTTTCAAAGCCGCGGCTTTCGAGGACAAGGACCTCCTCGCAGCCTTCCACAAGAATGATCGTCAAGCCTGCCAGAATCTGAGTGATGATGTCCTCATACTTGCACATGCGTGCCACCTGGTTAATTGTGAGCAGGTTTTTCTCAATGAAATCAATGATATACCCATCCTTGCTTAAATCCTCAGGATTTGCATACATGAGCTCAGGCATTGAAAACTGTATGACAATATTTTTGTCGATCATGCCATCAATAAACACCATGCAGGCAGGAACCTTTTGCGCGATATTGAATTCACGCAGGATGATATCCGAGTTTTTGGGCGAATGAAAGGCTGCCTTCAAGTAATCGATATTATCTTTCAAGGAAGGACTGACGCTTTTCAGCTTGGGTGGATTCTCTGGAGCCTTGGGCTTGCTTTCATCGCTTCTGCATTTCTCGCCTGCCTCACGGGATTTTGGGTTGCTATTGGCCGAAGACTCTTGCCTGGATGCTTCTTCCCCTTTTGGTTCATCCTTTTTGGGGTTACTTTCTTTTGTCATCTTATGTGACTCATCTTTTTGTGGCGAGCGTTTGCTTTCCTTCTCGTTTCTGGTGTCTGATTCCTTGTGCCTTCCTTCCGCTCCGGACTTTTTCGCATCCTCCTGTTGGGGTGAGATTTCCTGGGCCAGCTCCTCACTAAATTGTTGAGCACTTTGGGAACCGCTATGCGGCTGTTTTTCCTGTTCTTTTTCAGGCGAATCCTTCCCTTGAGGCTCCTTAATGAGGTACTCCTCCGGTGAGCTCTCCTTGGCAAATTCCTGCATAAAGACCTGACTCTCGGCTGAGGTTTCCGTACCTGACGGCCGTCCATAGCCCTGACTGCGAACCAAGTGATCATTTTTGTCACTATCGTCCTTATGGCTTTCTGGCGAGTTGAGAACCGTCAGACGCTTGGAATGCTTCAATTCTTGGATCATAATGGGTTTGACAATCTTAGGGCCCTGTCCATTCAGCCAGGGCTCCCTCTCCCCATTATCCTTTATCTTGTCCTTTTTATCACTCCGCTTAGCAGCGCTTCCAGACTCCTCACCCTGTTTCTCATCCTTTAAGGAATCTTCCTTCTTGTCTGCCTGTTTACCTTTTGAGGCATCGTCCCCGCTGCTTCGTGCTTTGTTTTCTCTTTCATTGCTGCAATTTTGCCCGTTGGAACTCTTTAATTCTTTACTATCTTCTTCGACTTGCGCGCCGGTCTCTTGGTTTTTAAGCTCCTCCTTATCCCCATCTTCATCTTTATCCTCATCTGATTTTCTTTTTTTGCTTCGGTTTTCATTATCTTCATCAGTCTTGTTGTCCGAGGTATTTTTAGATGGTTCTACTTCTTTTTCCGAATTCTTTTTATCTTTATCTGATCCCTTATTATCGTCGGAGCTCTTCTCGTCATCATCCTTTTCATCTGAGTCCCCGCATTGAGCCTTCAGAGCCTTATCGTTCTCACCGTTTGATCCCTCATCGTCCTGCCCTTCCTCGTTCTTATCTTTATGCTGATCAGAAGAGCCAGAAGCTTCGCTGCTCCTCTCAGCACCCTCTTTTTCTTTATGGTCCGAAGCTTTTTTAGACTCTTCTTCAGCATTTTGATTTTTCTTTTTTTGCTTTTCGTTTTCCTGATTCTTACGACCATCTTGGTTTTTGGAGTCATGCTTGGACTCACCCTCTTCTGAAGAAGCGCTTTTTGATTGTCTTTTATCCCGTTTTTCCCAGCTTGAAGATTCTTCATCGCCCTCTAAAAACTCGTAGCCGTGCTCCAGAACCTCTGGCTTTTTATATGAAAAGAAACCTTTGAATTTCATGAGAAGCGCACCATCCCATTCTCCAAACATATTTTTGTGCTATCATTATTCGCAGTTCCTACCCATTTTATCCCGCAAGCGGAAAATCAATGGGTGTCATGCAAAGTAAAAACCTCGTTCAACACTTGTGAACGAGGCTTTTATGCGCATTATTTTAGATTTTGCATACTTAACCCGAGTGATTTTCAATCCTTTAACCGATAGACGCTCCCATCTCGATTACGCTCCATAAAACCGTATTCGATAAGGTAGCGCCGCAAGACGGCAAAGTCATCATAAACTGCGCCCAGAACTTCACTGACTTCCTTTTCATGATAGGTTCTGTCCTTACTGAAAAGCTTTGTCAATTCCTTCAGAACAAGAATTTTCTTTTTCTCCTTAGCAGGAAAGCTCACAAGCCTGCCATCCTTTGAAAAATAGGTTTCAAGGGTGTCCTGCTGCTCCCGTACCGTTGCCTTGTAGCGGTCATCCACCATGGTCGCTCCCTTATGAATCTCGACCATCTCATCAGGAGGGCTTTTTTTGGTTATCTGCTCACGACGCAGGGCTTCCATCGTCGCCAAAAATACCTTGGCCTGCTTTTCACGCTCCCTGAGCTGAAACCGAAGATTTCTAATGGTTGCCGTGCTTGTAGCTGAAATCCGCTCGATGATCTCCTTGTCTGAAAGCCCCCGATGCATCATCTCCAGCACCTCGATCTGATGCGGTGTAAGGCCGGTCAGCTTTTTTTCAAGCGTTATTAGGCTTTTGAATACCGACCCGTGTTTAAGCCTCACATGCTCCTTCACGGCTCGGCCCGCTTCAAAGAGGTCGTTTTCCATCGTATAGACCCTTCCCTCCTCAAACACCTCTCCGCACAAGAGACATTCATAACCCTCAGATATTTTCCGGTATCCAACGCTCATCTCATTGCTACTGGCATTAAAGAAGCTTTCACGATTCATTTTCTTCCTACCCCACACATTTCATCAGAGTGTTTGTATATTCATGTTACACTCCTTCGAGCCAGCTGTAAACCTGCTGTTTGTTTTTATACCGGTATGAGAATTTATGCGATGAACCGGCCTATGCACCAAAAGGCTACGCTATTGACCAATAAAAAGACCGAGGCTGCAAGATAGAAAATGAACGCCTTCCTGCTTTTGTAAACCAAGCCGTAAATGGCAATATAGATGGGAAAAAGCGTAAGCGTGTACCTTGGGAAGCTGACAAAGTAATCGACAGCCCCGGTGTAGGCCGGCTTGCAAAGAGGCATGACAAGTGAAAGCAGCATGAACAGGTTGTAGGAAAACGGAATCTTGTTGATAAGATAAAAGAAGGCAAAAACAAACAAGGCTACCGATAAAATCTCCAGAAAATAGTAAAGAACCAGGTAGAGCTGTTGATTATCTGTCTCTTATACACATCT
>JAOABT010000301.1 GCA_026418215.1 Clostridia bacterium
CCTTTAACGGGTTCCATCGGCGTCTTCACCATTAATCTGCCGAGAATAGGCTACCTAAGCTCGACCAGAGAAGAATTCAAAAAGCGTCTCTACGAGATTGCAAAAATCGGTAAAACCTCCCTTGAAATCAAAAGAAAAATCGTTGAACAACAATCGGAAAAGGGGCTTTATCCTTATACCACCCATTACCTTCGCAATGTGAAAGCAAGAACCGGCAGCTACTGGTATAATCATTTTTCAACCATCGGTATCGTTGGTATGAACGAGGCCCTCCTGAACTTCATGGGCAAGGATATTACGAGCCGCGAAGGCCAGCAGTTTGCCATTGAGATCATGGACTACTTAAGGGATGTCATGGTCGATTTCCAGAAGGAAACCGGAACCTTCTACAATCTTGAAGCAACTCCGGCTGAAGGGACCTCCTACAGGCTGGCTAAGCTGGACAAGCAGCGTTATCCCGACATCATCACAGCGGGTAACGAAATTCCTTATTATACGAATTCAACACAGCTGCCTGTGGGCTTTACCGACGATATCTTTGAATGCCTTGATCTGCAGGATCAGCTTCAATCACTCTATACCGGCGGCACTGGGCAGCATCTATATCTCGGCGAGAGCATCAAGGAGACAGAGGTCTGCAAAAACCTCATCAAGAGAATCTTTGAGCGTTATAAGATGCCGTATATTTCCATAACCCCAACCTTCTCCATCTGCAACACCCACGGCTACATCCAAGGCGAGCATTTTTCATGTCCGACCTGCGGTGCGGGAACAGAGGTCTGGTCACGTGTCACCGGCTACTTAAGACCGGTGGCCAACTACAACCAGGGCAAGAAGGAAGAGTACTTCACCAGAAGAAAATTCGTGTTGGATGAACAGGTCGGCTAAGCCATCTTCTTACTGAAGCGTACTAGACATCATGCTTGAAGTACAGATGAGAGAAAGACAAGCCATTAGCTTGTCTGAAGGGGTTGCCTTATGAAAATTGCCGGTTTACAAAAGAACTCCATGGTTGATTTTCCTGGAAAGCTTTCAGCCGTGGTCTTTACTCAGGGCTGCAACATGAATTGCGGATATTGCCATAACCGATGCCTCATAGGCCAGGCCAAGCACGAAGCCCTTCTCGAAGAGCGAGATATTTTGAGCTTTCTTGAAAGAAGGCAGGGGCTTCTCGACGGGGTGGTGGTTTCAGGCGGCGAACCTACTCTTCAAAAGGACTTGCTTGATTTTTTCATACAGCTTCGAAGAATGGGCTATAAGACCAAGCTTGATACCAATGGCACAAATCCGGAGCTCTTACAGCGGCTAATCGAGATGAAGCTCGTGGATTATGTCGCAATGGATATCAAGGCGCCCTTCTGTAAGTACCGTCAAGTCTGTTGTTCACCTGTTGATACCGACAGGCTCCAAGAAAGCATTAGGTTTCTCAAGCAGGGCAAAGTGGATTATGAGTTCCGTACAACCTACACACCTGAGCTTTCGGATGAGGACCTTATTGATATCACCAAAACCATTCAAGGCGCTCAAAAGTATGTCCTTCAGCAATATCGCGAGGTCAACCAGGGGACGTACACAGGCGTCGTTGAAAAACGAAATCTATTGCAGAAAATTTACGCGGAAATTCTACACAGTGTAGGCGCTTTACAATTACGCGGCGAGTTTGGTATGATATAGAAAAATAGAGAGTGTTGCGAACGACGGGTTATCCCGTCGTTCTTATGTCTGTCATCTGCAAGCAGTGACAGGACAGATAGGGGATGCCAGAGCCCCTTTATTTTTTACTGATTTAAATTAGAGGTGGGTTAATCTTGTATAAAGAGATCGTATTAGACAATCATCTGACTGTGATTTACGAGTGTTTGTCTCATTTGAAGTCTGTCTCCTTCGGGGTTTGGATTGGAACCGGTTCACGGCATGAAACCTACGAAAATAACGGTGTCTCACATTTTATTGAGCATATGGTCTTTAAGGGTACGCATAAGAGAAGCGCAAAGGAAATCGCTTGTGAAATGGACCGTATCGGAGGCCAGATCAACGCCTTTACGGGTAAGGACTGCACCTGCTTCTATGCGAAAACCCTGGACAGCGACCTGGAGACAGCCGTCGATATCCTTTCAGACATGCTCTTTTCTTCTGTCTTTGATCCCAATCACATCGAAACAGAGAAAAAGGTCGTTCTCGAGGAAATCAACATGTACGAGGATGATCCCGAGGAGCTGGTCCATGACCTTCTCACCGAGGAGATCTGGAGTGAGGGGCCTTTGGGCTTTCCCATTCTTGGAACGCGTCAGTCCTTGGAGCGTATTGACCGGAACACTATTTTGGACTATATGTCCTATCATTATATACCCGATAATTGCATCCTTTCAGTAGTAGGCAATTTTGAAGAGGAGAAGCTACTGGAGCTTATACGGCAGTATTTTGGCATTTGGAAGCCCTTAACCTACTGCCGTTATTCACCGGAGCTCCCTCATTTTAAGAGAAGCTTTCTTTTGAAAGAAAAGGATACCGAGCAAACACATATCTGCCTTGGCTTTAACGGCATACGGATGAGCGACGAGCGTATTTTTCCTTTGATGGTACTGAACAACATCATAGGGGGCGGCATGAGCTCAAGACTTTTTCAGAGCATCCGCGAGGAGCTTGGGCTGGTTT
>JAOABT010000332.1 GCA_026418215.1 Clostridia bacterium
GGGTTACATGGCGCAAAAAGGCCTTGACGCTTTAATTGAGATGCTCCTGACAGCCGTCGGCAGCCTTTATAGGGCAAAGGCCGACCTAGCCGTCATAGCCTCCAACACACCTCATGTTGTCTTTGACAGAGTCAAAGAACGTTCCCCAATACCTTTGCTGAGCATCGTGGAGGAAGCGGGTAAAAAAGCCGTCTCCCAAGGCTATACCAAGGTTGGCTTGATTGGCACGGGATTTACCATGAAGGAATCCTTTTATAAAGACACTTTCGGGCGTTACGGAATCGAGGTATGCGTACCTCCCGAAGAGGGCCAAGCCTACATTCACGATAAGATTTATAATGAGCTGGAATTCGGAATCGTTAAAGACACGACAAAGACAGAATTTCTTCGCATTATCGACGAAATGATAAAGCGAGATCACATTCAAGCCCTCATTTTAGGCTGCACAGAGCTGCCTTTGATCCTAAAGCCCGAGGACACTGCGATACCGCTTCTTAATACCGTGCAAATACATGTTGAAAGCATTTTAAAAGAAATGACCACAAGAAAATAAGCATTTGGCTCAAGGGTAATCCATGAAAAAGATCAATTCTATCGGTTTTGGACCCAGAATAGTCAAATGGGGACTGGTATTTTCTATACTAATCCCCTTGCTTTTATGTCTTGCTATGCTGTTTTTTAGTGAAACGGCATCTTTTCGCCTTCTCATCTGGGGCTCTTTTGGTGTGGGCTTCCTCATCTTTCTGGCTCTCAGTGTGATCCTAGCGATTGAGCTTCATCAGGATAAAAGGCTCGGCCGCTACTACTCAAAGCGCAGGAACATGAAGCTCCCCATTGGGCAGAGCTTCTATGAATGCCAGAGCTGCGGAAACAGGCTGGTTAAAGCAGAGGATTCCTACTGTAAGGTCTGCAACGTCAGGTTCTTAAAAGACCACTCCTGAGTGAAGCAGCTTTCATGGAGACAAACTAAGCCACTGATGCGGGTGTAACCCTCTGCTAGGCCGTAATCTCAACCCGATTGCCCTCAGGATCAAGAATACAGCTTTCATAATAGCCGTCGCCTGTGCGGCGGGGCTCTCCGATGACCTCGAAACCATCCCGCCGTAAAGCTTCCGTCAGCCGGTTGACCTCTTCCTCGCTCCCCACTGAAAAAGCTAAATGGGCAAACCCCAGCCACTGCTCACCTGAGGGGATTTTATGACCAATGGTGCGCATCTTCATCAGCTCGAGCCTTGCTCCAGAATCGAATCTTACGAAGTAGGATTCAAAGCCCTTGGTAGCGTTGACATACTTCTCACCGGAGGTTCCTCCAAAATATACGGCATAAAATTCTCTCATCTTTTCAAGATTCTCGGTCCAAATGGCTGCATGTTCAATCTTCATATTATTCTCCTAGTGTTAAAGAGGATTATTTACCGCTTATGCCAAGCATCCAGCGTGTTACTGCAAACCTAAGCAGCTGGATACGCCCGCAAGCAGGAACATCAAGGGCATGAACCATTACCCGATGAACATGATGAGCCAGCTCGAGCCCCAGCTTAAGTCCACGTTTTAAATGTAATTTAGGTTCCCAAAAGTCAAAAATGCGGGCCGAGTGAAACGGGAAAAGCAGCAGTATCACGATGTTTCTCAGCCAATCAATATCATGACGGTGTTCCTGTATTTACTCCATGCTGCACCTTCGTTTTACTTAAGCTTAAATTTGAGATTATAGCGGCCCTTGGCATGATCTGCCGTAACCTTGAGCTTATAGGTATCACCCTTGCTTATAGAGAGCTCTTTGTCGCCTTTTGCGGTGCTGTCCAAAATGAGAATAACCTCATCCTGAGGGCTTAAAAGCTCAATTTTGAGATTTCCTGCCTGCACAGAGGTTTCATAGCTTAAGGTATAGGTTCCCGCCTTCTTAAAGGTGACTTCCTTGCTGTCATCCCCTGAAAGATCGGTGAAGGAACCGGACATGTTCTGGACAGAGGAGCTGTATGATGCCTGGAAGCTCATGGAACAGGCCCCGATCACCAGCGATAAAGCCAATAAAATACCTATGGAAAAGATATGACGCTTTCTCATAATTCCTCCAGTTAAGTATGCTTTTACTTAACTATACGTAGGAGTTTGCACATTGTCTTACGGTCAATGATGATTACCTTAAAGATGTCTGGCTTTGCCGGACAGATATTCGATGGTCATTTTGACAATGGCCGTTCTGGGCAGCATTTGCTGAATCTGCTTCATGCCCTCTTCCATAAAAGCATGGCAGAAGCGATCGGTCAAGGCGATGAAGGCTTGTTCTTTTTCCTCGCCCTCTATTTCAGCCGCCCTCCCGAAAGCCATGACACTTTCAAACTCGGTTGTGAATTTCTCGGGCGCAACCTTTGACACGCCAATCACACACAAAGACACATTCGGATTGGCCTTGAGATTTTCAAGCTTGCTTCCCTCTTTGGCACAATGGAAATAAAGGGCATCGTTATAATACACATAGTTTAAAGGGACCCCGTAGCCATAGCCGTTGGTTCCAATCATTGAAAGGACGCCGTACTCCCCCGCTTTTAGAAGCTCCAGGGCCTTATCATCATCCATTTTCCTGTCTTTTCTTCTAAGCTCTTTAAACATTCCGCAGCTCCTCCATTTTCTGATGTTTGACCTTTATGATTACGAGTATGATAGTGCAAGGCTATTTCTAATACCGCTATAAGAAAATATGGGGGCGGGCATGACCCCGCCCGCTATTTTAGGTATCGGTATGGAAATTTCGTTTTTACTCCCGATCGTGTTTGTTGTAAGATAGAAAATAAAGGAACATGCTCTAGAGGCGCAAGTAATTTTATACAAAGGCGGCTTTTAGCGCAAGCGGCTAATAAGAAAAGCATGACTGCATCTATCATTCAAATTGAACCCTCCAGACATACCTTGACAGAATGCCTATGCTCTTTGCAGCTAGCGTTCCGTCAGAAAGGGTTAAACACACAATGGGCAAAAAGACATGTCTTGCAGGCCTTTTGATCCTCTTGATCATCGGCTTGGGCGCATTGACACTAAAAGCAGCCCTCACAGGCAAGACCGGCACCGGTGCTTACGGCGTATTGATCGTCAACACAAATCTCGGCGCCGAAGAGCTTGGCGGCTATGATCTCATGCAGAAGCAAGTAGCAGCAATTTTACCCCAAGCGGTCATCAGCATCAGGCATTATGAGCTTGTGGACAGCACTCTCATTAAGGACCTGAAGCCCCGGGCCGTCATACTTGGCGGTCAGGGTACACCCTGGAAGGAATACCCGAAAGAAAAGCTGGAGCCTATCTTCAAGGTTATTCGTGAAAGCAATGTTCCCCTGTTGGGTGTTTGCGGAGGCCACCAGCTCATTGCCCTTGCTTTCGGAGCCGAGGTATCTCCCATTGAGGTTCTTGATGCCTCAAAGCCCGGCTATGAAGGCTGTTGGCGCGAGAAGGGGTTTACCACAGTCAAGAATGTCGGGCCGGAAGACGCCCTGTTCAAAGGTCTCCCAGGGAATGTGACCGCTTACGAAAACCATTGTGATGAGGTTAAGAATCTGCCTGACAATTTTGTTCTGCTTGCCGTGGGAGACAAAAGCGTCATTCAGGCCTTCAGGCACAAGACGAGAGCAATTTATGGAGTTCAATTCCACCCCGAAGCCTTTGATCAGGACCATCGAGATGGTGAATTGATTTTAAGAAATTTCCTGCTGGATATAGCAAAGTAGCGCATAGGAGCCATATATAGATATGCAAGATGATAGCGGTTTACTCGAAAAAGCAAAGCAGTTCGCCTTTACTTCCATGGCCTATTGTGAGCCGGAAGACCTGGAAGGCTTCGAGCTCGTATACCTCAATGACAAGCTTATCCTTTTAAAGAAGCCTGAAAGGCAAGCGGTTAAGCTCCATTGGGCTTCGAATGATGCAGAGAGCCTTTTGAGCCCTCTTACCCAAATTCAGGGATCGCTTTACATCGAGTTTATCCCTGAGTCCTTTCTTTCAAGCTTTGAGGGAAGCGGCTTTACCATATGCAGTGAGTTCTGTGACTTCTTTAATCCTTCCCTGAAAGAATATACACCCCACCCTATTGACCCCAATGAAATGGTTTATCTTGACGCCATTGAATGCGAGGAGGCCTCAAGGCTCACCTACTCTTGTGAAGCTCACTCAAGAGGCTTTCATGGCGACACAGCCCAATGGTTCCGTGAATGGCTCGACAGTGAGCATGGCAATGTGCTTGTCCTTAAGGAAGGATCGGCTTTGGCAGGGCTCTGCTGCGTAAGCCTTTACGGCTTCGAGTCCGAAAAGGGTCCTGTGCTTTGGGTCAGAGAGCTGGCGGTCAAGCCTGAATTTCGAGGCAGGGGCTATGGCAGAAGGCTTCTGGAGCAGGCTTTTCTTTACGGCCTTAATCGCGGGGCCGTGCGTGGCTTTCTTTTATGTGACATACAAAACGATACGGCCATCCAGCTCTATCGCAGCCTTGGTTTCGAGAGAAAGCCGGGACGTGGCCAAATCAACATGGAAAGGAAGTAACACTCATGCGAATTATCTGTATTTCGTCATCCAATATCCGTCATGCCAAGGAAAGAAGCACCTCCCTCCACC
>JAOABT010000357.1 GCA_026418215.1 Clostridia bacterium
CACCCACACTGTTCCGGTTTCGGGCGTATACTTGAGCGCATTGGACAGCAGATTGACCACCACTTGGCTTAGCTTGTCACGATCTCCTGTGACCCTGACAGAGACTGGTTCAAAAATCAGTGCGACGTTCTTATTGCGATATTCCGGTTCAAAATTCCTGATGATGCCGCTTATAACAGCACTCATATCAAACGTCTCTTTTTGCAGCACCAGGTTCTCTCCTTCAAAGCGGGTCAGGCGCTCCAGATCGCCAACCATGCGGTTGATGCGGAGAATCTCCTCGTGGCAGCTCTGGAGCCGTTCCTTGTCAGCCACCCAGATGCCATCAATCATAGCCTCCATGTGACTTTGCAGCGTAGCGAGCGGTGTGCGGAGCTCATGGGCCACATCCGCGGTGAGGCGCTTTTTGAGGTTTTCCTGTGTGTCCAGGGTTTCTGCCAGCTCGTTAAAGGTTTGGGTGAGCTCACCAATCTCCGTGGTGTCCGAATGTTCCGTTATCCTTGCCTTATAATCACCCCTCGAAATGCGTCGTGCTGATTGAATGACACTCCCAATGGGCGTGCTGAGCCTTTTAGCCATGTAGGTGCCGAGCGCCAAAGCGATGATCAGCGCGATAACCGTGGTAATTGCGAGCCATTTATTCAGCGCATTGATAAAGGCCAGATCGTTGTCGGTGAGATAAAACGGCCCATAATAGCCTATTTCAACCTTTCCCACCTGTGACAAGCCCTGCATGAGGTTATAAGGGCTCTCGCGGTAGCCGCCCTGAAAATTGGGGTAGCGGCTCATCATGTTCATGGCCATTTTATTCATCATCTGGTTACAAAGCCCATGATTGTGTTCGGTTGCATCCCAAACCTTCTGGCCCGAGGCGTCGAAAACCTTGACAATAAGCCCTTGCTCAAGGGCGTTGACACCGATGTTTTCCACACCGGTCTTATCCCAGGCCTTTTTCTCCGGATTGTATTGCTGGTTTAAAAGCGCGACCAGCTCCTTGTTCCGAATCTCAAGCTGCTTTGTAATGTAACTGCGGAATTGATTTTCCACTAGCAAGTTGGTCACAATCGCAAGAACAGCAACCAGAAGCAGGGCTACCGCTATGTAGGAAAACGTGAGCTTGGTTCTAAGACTTCTTTTCATTTATTCACCCCCGAAACGATAGCCGACCCCGTGTACGGTTAAAATGTAGACCGGATTCTTGGAATCTGTTTCAATTTTCTGTCTCAAATTCTTGATGTGTGTGTCGATAATACGGTCGTAGCCCTCAAAATCACTTCCTAGCGCCAGCTCAATGAGCTCATCCCGGGTAAA
Source organism: Clostridia bacterium (assembly GCA_026418215.1). Taxonomy (GTDB): domain Bacteria; phylum Bacillota; class Clostridia; order DSM-8532; family DSM-8532; genus DTU059. The sequence goes on from JAOABT010000357.1 coordinate 1,312, forward strand.
TACCTTCTTGGGATACTTGGTCAGCGCCATCAGAATGTTGAATTCGTTAGGCGTCAGATTGACAATGGCACCAGCCTTCTTCACCTCATGGCTCACTGTATCAATGATAAGTTCGTCATTGTGATAGGATAACCGTGCGGCAGGAGGTAGTACGTCATCCCCTGCGCGCCGTAAAACCGCTCCAACCCTGGCCATGAGCTGCCTTGGGCTGAAGGGTTTGGTAACATAGTCATCTGCACCTATATCCAATCCCTGAAGAATGCTTTCCTCCTCCACTTTTGCGGTGAGCATGATAATGGGCACGGGAGAGCTTTGACGGATGCGTCTGCAGATTTCTTCCCCTGTCATGTCAGGCAGCATCAGATCAAGAATAATCAGTGACGGCGAAAGCTTTGCAAAGAGCTCCAAAGCCTCTTTCCCTGTGCTGGCCTCATAGGGGGCATAGACCGATGCCTTAAGATACGAGACCACAACCTCCGCTATTTTCTTTTCATCCTCAACAACTAAAACCCTTTTCCCCGACTGCATGATTATCCCCCACTGCGATTGTATCCTAAACCAAACCCCCCTTCACAAGCCTGCTCTACACATGAGAGCAATAGCCTCTGAAGGGGGGCTTCTTTTTAACCTATAACGTCGTAGCCCTGATCTTCAATTGCTGAACGCATAGCTTCGGCTGTCACTGCGTCTTCCTTGAAATCCACGGTTACGGTTTTCCCTTTCAGATCAACAAGAACCTGATTGACGCCCTGAAGCGCGCCTACGGCCTTCTTGATTGCATTTTCACAATGGCTGCAGGACATCCCTTCTACCTTTAATGTTTGAGTTGCCATTCTTAAACATCTCCTCTATTCCATATTTCAATAAGTCGTGCTTTGCTTACTGCTCCCAGTCTTGATTTGCCCATTCCTTAATGTCTTTATGCACCGGCTTCAAGGGCTCGTAGCCCTTAAGGCTCAAGGAATTTGTGACAACGGAAACCGAGCTGAAGGCCATGGCGCCGCCCGCAATCATGGGATTTAAAAGGCCAAAGGCTGCGAAGGGGATGCCGATGGCATTATAGAAGAAGGCCCAGAACAGGTTTTGCCTGATTTTATTCATGGTTTTCCGCGAAAGACGTATGGAGGCCGGTATGGTCCGGAGATCGCCGCGCATCAAGGTGACATCAGCTGCTTCCATCGCAACGTCGGTGCCTGTCCCGATGGCCATTCCGATATCGGCAATGGCTAAGGCGGGTGCATCATTAATGCCGTCACCGACCATGGCTACTATCTTTCCGGACTTCTTCAGGCGTTCAACCTCTTGTGCCTTATGCTCGGGAAGGACCTCGGCCAGGACGTGGGTGACACCTACCTGCTTGGCTATAGCACTTGCAGTTCTATGGTTATCTCCGGTAATCATATAAACCTCAAGGCCCATCTCATGAAGCTCTCTGATAGCCTCCCGGGAGGTTTCCTTCACAGTATCGGCCACGGCAACGATAGCCTCAATGCTTTGGTCAACTGAAAGAATCATGGCCGTTTTGCCCTCTTCCTCCAATGCAGCGAGCCCGGCCTCAATAGACTGAGTATCCATGCCCTTTTCCTGCATGAGCTTTCTTGTACCGACAGCTATTTCCTTCCCGTCAATGATGGCCACAACACCTCTGCCGGGCACAGCTTCGAACCTTTCAGGATCAGGAACATTGACGAGGTCTGCCTTGGCTTTTTCGAAAATCGCAACGCCTAATGGGTGCTCGGACTTCTTTTCTGCAATGCCCGCCAGCCTCAGGATTTCCGCCTCATTTTGTCCGGAAAGAGCCAGCACATCGGTCACTTCTGGCT
>JAOABT010000425.1 GCA_026418215.1 Clostridia bacterium
GCTCTCTCGAGAAAACAGGCCAACATGAATGCCTATATCCATGAAAGCATCTGCGGTATCAAGGTGACGCAGTCCTTCGCCCGTGAGGATGAAAACTATCAAATCTTCCAGAAGCTCGGTGTGGAGTATAAGAAGACCTGGATGGCTTTTGTCCGCGCCATCTTCCTTTTGTGGCCCATGATCGATAACATCTCTGTTCTTGGAGTCTCACTCGTGTATCTTGTGGGTATTTCCATGATCGGGAAAGGGGTCACAGTGGGTATCCTTGTGGCCTTTGTGGGCTATATCTGGCGTTTCTGGACGCCCATCATGAACCTTGGAAACTTCTACAACGCGCTTATTAACTCGATGGCCTACCTGGAACGCATCTTTGAAACCATTGACGAGGTTCCAAGGGTCGACAATCTGCCGGGAGCGGCTGCCATGGCGCCTATTGAGGGGCGTGTTGAATTCTCCGAGGTGACCTTCTCCTATGATGAAGGCCCTGTGGTCCTTAAAAAGGTGAGCTTCACAGTGGAGAAGGGCCAGACCATTGCGCTGGTTGGGCCTACCGGAGCGGGCAAAACCACCATCGTCAACCTGTTGACACGTTTTTATAACGTTGGGGAAGGCAAGGTTTTAATCGACGGGACCGACATTAGCACCGTGACGCTGGATTCGTTGAGAAAACAGATGGGCATCATGCTTCAGGATACCTTCCTGTTCTCGGGCACCATCATGGACAACATTCGTTACAGCCGTCTGGACGCAACCGACGAGGAAGTCATTGCGGCTGCCAAGGCTGTGAGGGCACATGATTTTATCGAGACTCTCAAGGATGGCTACCAGACCGAGGTCAACGAAAGAGGGACGAGGCTGTCTGTGGGGCAGCGTCAGCTGATCTCGTTTGCCCGTTCTCTTTTGGCTGATCCAAGAATTTTGATTCTGGATGAGGCTACTTCCAGCATAGACACCAAGACCGAGCTTGCGCTCCAGCAGGGGCTTGAAAAGCTTCTGGAGGGAAGAACCTCCTTTGTCATCGCCCACAGGCTCTCTACGATTAAGAATGCTTCGAGAATTCTCTATATTGATAAAGGTTACATTGTGGAAGCAGGCACACACGAAGAGCTGATTGCTCGGAAAGGCGCTTACTATCAGCTTTATATGTCTCAGTATCAATTTCTGGAGGCTGCCGGATGAAGATAGACCGCCTTATGGGTATACTGACGTATCTGCTCCAGAAAGGAAAGGCGACGGCTCCCGAGCTGGCCTTGCGCTTCGAGGTGTCCAGGCGAACCATTCAACGCGATGTGGAAGACCTCTGCAAGGCGGGCATCCCCGTTGTCACCTTTCAGGGCGGGGACGGCGGCATTGCAATCTCCGACGGCTTCAAGCTTGATCGGAGCCTGCTGTCCAAGGACGAGCTGCAAAATATCCTTATTGGGCTTAAGAGCTTGGGAAGCGTTTCCGATACCCCGCGTATTCAAAAGCTAATCGAGAAGCTTTCACCCCAGGAAGCGGTCATTTCACTTAAAAACAACGTGATCATTGATCTTGCCTCTCACTATAAAAGCAGCATTTCTGAGAAGATTGACCTGTTTAAAAAGGCTATTTTTGAGAACAGGAGAGTATCGTTTGATTATTATTCCAAGGACGGCCACAAGCTAAGACGGATAGAGCCCGGCTTTGTCATTTTCAAGTGGTCGTCCTGGTATGTTTACGGCTTTTGCTACGAGTCACAGGATTTCAGACTGTTCAAGTTTAATCGCTTGTGGCATGTAGCGCTTCTGGATGAAACCTTTGAACCGCGTGAGATACCTGAGGAGAAGGCCTCATTGAACGATGTCTTTGCAGATAACAAAAAGGTTGTGCTTCTTCTGGATGCATCTGCAGAATATCTGATCATCGAAACCTATGGACCTCATTCATATGAACGCCGCCCCGACGGAAAAATCCTTGCAATTGTGCCCTATACCCATGAGGATTACATCCTTTCCTGGATTTACAGCTTCGGTGACAGGGTTCAGATTCTTGAGCCGGAAGAGCTTATTAGGAAGCATAAAAATATGGCAAAAAACATTTTATCACTTTATGAACGTGACATATAGCTGTCTGGTTCGTCTTGTTACAATTAAAACAAAAGCAAAGGCGGACAATCAAAATGGTTGAATCAAGATGTGGGTTAATTTGTAGCGAATGCTCATGGCGGGAATCCCATGGCTGCGGCGGTTGCGCCGAAACCAACGGACACCCGTTTCATGGTGAATGCCCTGTGGCAGTCTGCTGCCAGAAT
>JAOABT010000432.1 GCA_026418215.1 Clostridia bacterium
TCAGATGTGTATAAGAGACAGGCTTATACCTATTTAATTTTATTCTGCATGAGCTATTTTGCTTCAGCCTATATCATGTTCAAGGTTGAGGATAATGGCACCTTCAAGCCGCAGGCGTTTATGGTGATGGGCTTGGGCTCGATCCTGCTTTTCTTAACCTTCGGCTCGCTGGGGATATGTCTTTCCGCCATTCTCAGCAAGGCTCGCTCCGTCACACCCACTGCTATCGGAGTGGTTTTGGGAACCTTTATCCTTGGGATATTCTCAGGCCTTAACGAAAAGGTTTCCGCACTTAAATACTTCTCGCCCTTCCAATATATCGATTCGGGGTATATTATGGAGCATGAGGCCATTGAGACTCTTTACCTCCTCATCATGCTCGGATTGGTAGTGGCTTCACTGGTTTCAGCCTATTTCTTCTACAGCAGGAAGGATATTCAGGCTTAATCCATTCAATTTGAGAGAAAGCGCTGGTATTTTAATTTGTACGAGAGTTTTGAGAAGCTGAGCGACGACAAGAAAATAAAGCTTTTAAACATCATTTTGGATGAATTTGTAGAGAAGGGCTACGAGAATGCCTCGACGAATACCATTGTGAAGAACGCGGGCATTTCCAAGGGCCTTCTCTTCCATTATTTTGGGAACAAGCAGGATATGTTCCTCTATCTTGTGGATTGGGTTATCAAAGAGATTTATCAAATGACGCTTCGGGAGTTTAAGGGGCTGCAGGGCGATATATTTGAACGGATTTTGCAGGGAAGCCAGCTCAAAATGAAGATCGCCAGAGAGAATATAAAAATGTACAAGCTTCTCTACGATGTGTACCTAAGAACTCCGGAGAAAGTCAAAGCGCCTTTACAGGAACGCTTTAAAATGTTTACCGAAATGAAGCTGGAAACCGTTTACGGCCAGATCGAAGAGGATAAGCTGCGGGAGGGGGTTACCCCAAAAATGGCCTGCCAGCTTATTCTCTATTTTGTTGAAGGGTATAACGCCAGCTTTAGTAAGCTTATGGACAACATCAAGCCTGAGGAAGCCCTCAATCTGGTGGATGAAGCTGCGAAGGAAATACAGCAGTACTTTAAAATCCTGCGAAAAGGTATATTCAAGGATTGAGACCTGTGAAAGGTAAACGGCTAGTTTTAATTAATGAGAACACTTGTGGGGATGCTATAAGACTACATCACGTCGTGATGTGACTATAGAGATTAGGCTGGATCAGGACATGAAGAAATTGAGGTCAGATCAGTTTGCAGAGAGTAATAGCCAGCTACTCGTCATCATTCGTTTATGGGGCCCCCTGCAATAAGTACAAGTGCTTCAAACTATCCAACTCATTAGAGAAGAATATTGAAGTGCTGACCCCGCTTTTGTATAAGCTTGACCTTAGACAACGCGGGGACCTGAGCCATTTCATGGGTAATGAGGTCCATAATACCCCAGCTGCCACCAAAATGCATAGGGAAGACTGTTTTGACCGAAACAGCCTCGAGAAAGGCTTTGAGGCCCAGCAACGTATGGGCTTCCAATCGTGGATCGGCAGGGACGAAGGCGATGTCGATAGCATACGACTTGATGAAGTCTAATTCGCGCTTGAAGCTGGCGGTCATGTTGTTCTTTTCGGCTTTGGTCATCTCTTCCCAATACCACCAATGTAAGTCACCGGCATGATAAAGCGTGACGCCTTTATAGGTTACAAGAAAGGCAACGCCCTTATCGGTGGATTTGAAGGTACGAACTGTGAAATCTTCTGACTCATACAGCGCGTAGGGCTTCATAATATGAAAGCCTTCCTGATGAAAGCGTTTAGGTATATCGGACGAAAGAAAGTATTCAATGTCCGGGATAGCCTTCTTCCAGGATAGAATGATGGGATTAAAATGGTCAGGATGCTTATGGGATGAAAAAACCTTGACCTTCTTAGCTTTAAGCTCCTCGGGGTTCACCACGCCTGCCGACAGGGAGCGCACGGCTCCGGGACAGGAGTCATCAAAATAGTCAAAGATGAAAAGGGTATCCTCGATTCCAACAGCAAAACCGCTGTGATAAAGATACCAAATCTCAACATTTTTAACTTTTCGGCTAGCGTCACATGTGGTCATTGACATTTCACCCTTTACGGTATATTTGACATTTCTAGGGTAAACCCAGCCCTCAAAAACTTGCAAACTCAAGCGGCTTAATCATAGCATAATTGATTCCAAATATAAAGAATAGAACAATGACCAGCGAAATGACAAGGCATGCCGCTAAATCCTTGACATCCTTTTTGCTGAGTGCATAACCGATACAGCCAAAATGAAGCACGATGCCGATCAGCCCTGCTAAAGCTCCAATATTCGGGATTGGGCTGATGACATAGATCATATAGGCATGGAACAATTTCGACAAGGGCGGGAGCTTTGACAACCAAGCCAACAGGAATAGCGCTGCCGGCAGCAGCAGATCACAATAAACCAGCAGCTTCCAACCCTTATCAAACTTAAAGCTTCTAAACTTAATCATTTTGGCCCCCGTTAAAAGCTATTCGTTTTTAGCTCCGCCCAAGTTCTTCATCATGGTTTTTACATGCTCCGTCGTCTTCATGGTGCCGTCAGCCATTATCCAGATAGCGTCGATCCCAAGCTTTTCGGCTAACTTCCTACTTTCTTCGTAGGGGGTGAGGAAAAGCGTCGTCGACATAAAATCGGCAAAGCCGGAGTCAGGTGTCACAATGGTGACAGCGCGATAATAGGTGGCAGGCATCAATGTGGTAGGGTCTATGAGATGATGGTACCGCTTGCCGTTAACCGTATAATATCTTTGGTAATCTCCGCTTGTGACCACGGACGCGTCACTCAAAAACACGATGTCCAAGGGAGCGTCATTGGGGTCCTGCGTATTACCGTTGGGATTTTGAATACCAATGCCCCAATTTTTTCGTACACCGTCCAGGGGCTTGCCGGTGGTTCGGACATTGCCGCCCGAGCTTATAATAAAATTGTTGTAGCCCTTTGCTAAAAGCTCTTTTGTTACCACCTCAGTTGCGTAACCCTTTGCCACGGCACCCACATCCAGCTGCATATGAGGGTCTTCAAGGTAGATGGTCTTTTTGGATTTATCGATGATGACCTTGCTGATATCGGTATACTTCATAGCATTTTGAAGATCAGCCATGGGGGGGAGCTTTGCCTGTTCAGGGTTATTGATGCCCGCTTCACGATAGTCGTGCCAGATACTCAGCATGGCACCCAAAGCGATATTGCATTTTCCGTTGGTCTTCTGGTACCAGTCTATGGAAAAGGCAATCAGGTCTATAATTTCCTGTTTCACCTCAACAGGCTTTTTCCCTGCATTATTGTTTATTGTTTTAACATTGTTAATGCCTTGATAGTCATTATAGATGTCATAGAGCTTGTCAAGCTCGGCAAAGCGGGCTTGCCCAGCTTTTGCCATGGCTTCAAAATCCTGCTGGCTTTTGGCATAGCCGACAAATTGGATTACCGTATCGAAAGTCCCTAAGAACTCATAGGAGTATTTGCCATAACCTGTAGCTTTCTGTGTGGAGCATGCTGCTGCAAGGAGTGTGAAACAGAGCATCACACTAAGAAGGATCTTTGATTTCATAAGTCACCTCACATTTAAAAGTGAACCCCTTCTTCCCGAAAGAAGGGGTTCGGGGTCTATGTACACATTATTTTGCATTGGCCAGAGCTTCGGCAGCCGCTGCCTGATAATCTTGAACTGAAACGGTTACCCTCGAGGAAAGGTCGGCAGTATCGGGTACGGCGGGGTGGGATTCGTCCACGTGCTTAACTTTGAGGGATAAGACTTGGTCTACTGTTTTGCCAACCATCCATTGCTCAAGGGAAGCAATTTCCTGATACCACTCTTTACCTATTTTTGAGCCCCTCTTCATACCGTAATCATCGCCCAGCTCAACCTTTGTCTTGGGTTTCGAGGATCTGTCGGTGAGAATCTTACCATTTGCATCGAACTGAACCTTTACCTGGGAGCTGTCAATCCTGACACCGAGTATTTTTCCAGTGGCATCAAAAGTGACTGCTGCCATAACGGTATCGACCTGAGCTGTGCCCACTTTGTCAGCCGTAGCATCCACCGACTTTGCGATGGAAATGGTATGGCCGAGCCCGGTCTTGACCGATGCTGCACCACAGCTTGCTAAAAGGATTGCAACGAGTGTAAGCGCCAATATTTTTTTCATACTATCCGCTCCTGGAAGAGATTTAGGCTAAACGATCCATTATAGTTTTAAAGCCAGTCTACAAGCTCAGTAAGCGCACCTGTGAAGGGGGTCTGCGGTACTTTTTCAAGATACAGACGGCACTTTTGAATATAGCGTTCCATCAGCCTTTGTGATTCTCTGACGCCCCCGGCGGAGGTTAGAACCTTTAGAAGGTCTTCCTGATCACCCTTGCCATCAAAGAACTCGTTGACCATGGACCTGAAATTTTCATCTCTTTGCGCCGCCAAAATCACGGGGAGGGTTGCGATGCCTTCTCTTAAGTCGTTGAGGACCGGCTTTCCCTCAGCTTTTTGGTTGGAGAGGATATCCAAGAGGTCATCCCGAATCTGGAAGGCCACACCGAAGCTGTTTCCGAAACGGGCAAAAAACTTGGTGCTCTCATCGGAAAGCCCTGCGGCCCTGGCACCTAAAACAAGAGAAGCTGAAAAGAGAACGCCTGTCTTGCCCATAATGCGCTTGAGATAGTTCATGGTGCTTGCAATGCTATATTTACCCAAATATTGCTCGATTTCACCCTCACAGAGAAGCGACATGGCCTTTGCCACAATATCAAGCCTTTCAGGCTTAAGCCCCGTTTCAATCAGAAGACGCAGGGATTTGGTCAAAAGATAGTCGCCCGTATAAACAGCCAGATTGATGCTGTGCTTTTCTGACAGCGTCATCTGCCCTCTGCGTGTTTTGGCATTATCTATGATGTCATCGTGAATCAGGGTGGCAGCATGAAGAATCTCCACCGAGGCCGCAGCAGGGAAAACCACCTCGCGGCGATAATCCCCATGAAGCGCGGCTATGATGGTAAAGGCGGGCCGCAACCGCTTCCCGCCGGATAAAACTACGCTGTTTGTTGCCAAATGAAGAAATTCGTTCCTGGATGACAGCTTGCTCTTGAGGTATTCCTCAAAAGCCGATAATTCTTCTTTAATAACGGGGTAATTTTCCCACAAACCCTTCGACCTCCCAGGTTCAGGCTTCAGTTGACCTTTGATCTAATCAAAACGATCCAGGCTGCGCTTGAAGAACAGGCGGATTTTTTTATTTTTCCAATAGCTTTCCCACACATTGTTCAGGTAGGGGATAAGGTAATAATCGAGGCCAAAGGCTCTGCCTGCGCCACCCATGGTGGCGATGCCTGCAAAGATCATCCACCAGTCCTTCTGATAGAGGCCTGTTGAAGTGATGAACATGGTTAAAAGCCCAACGGAGATAAGTGAACCTAAGAATGTAAAGGCTCCTCCCAGAAGCATCAGGCCCACCAAAATCTCAAAAACCACAACGAGAACCTGGAAGAACATGGCCACAGCATCATTGACCAGGACTACATGCTGCAGGAACCAAGGGATTAAGCTAAAATCTCCGAAATGGAAAAGCTCTACCTTTACCAGCTTTTGTGAAGCAATGGAAACGCCGTCGACCAAGCGTGATTCTGTTCCCAGGAAGAAGTTGATCAAGCCTGTTTTAATGGCAATGATGTCATCCACGCGCGTAACGTAGGCACTGTTACCTGAGGCCGCACTGGTTGCATCGGTAGCCATTCCAAGGAACTGAGCAAGCTTGGGCGATAGAAGCCAGCCTTCAGTGACCTTTACAATACCCTCGTAAAGCCACATACCGCCAAGGAAAAGTCGCAAGGGTGTCAGCCACCAGGCCTGCAGGCGCGTGGACCAGTGTTGTTCAACAAGCATCTTGCGCTGCTTGCGTTCCAGAACCTCGTGATACAGGTATCTTGAGATACCCCGGAAGCCTGTGATCTCCCAGAGGTAGTGGATATTCACCATAAATTTCATGATGACAGAGAGCCAGACAGGCAGACTTCTGTTCATGATTTCAGCCACGCAGAAGTAGTTGCCGACGCTGACCATGGTTCCGTGGAATTTTACTGTGACCTTTTTCTGCTCCTTGCCCCTGATTTGGTTGATAATGTTCTCAGCGGCACCGTGAGCTGTTTGTATCGCATTCTCCACCATCGCAGCGTAGGGCCTGCCGGCTTCATCGGCAAGACCGCCAAGGTCGCCCACAGAGTAAACATTCTTATATTCGGTGCGGCAGAATTCGTCAACCTTGAGGCGCTTTGGCCCGCCCAGCTTCTCAATCTTGAGGCTGTCCGCATCCTCCGATGCCTTGATGCCCGCAGCCCATATAACGGTTGCAGCCTCAATCTCACCGCCTTCATAGATAAGGCCCTTTTCAGTGGCTTCTTTTATCTTTGTATTGAGCATGACTTCAACGTGAAGCTTTCTTTCAAGGTACTTATGGGCTTTCGATGAGTTATGCTCCTTGAGATTGTTGAGAATTCTGGGCAGCATATCGACGATGGTGAGCCGGACCTCTTTCCGGTCAATCTTGTATTCCTTGCAAAGGCTTCGAACCCAGATGGCCAGCTCGCCAATCATTTCCACGCCTGTAAAGCCGGCGCCTGCCACGACGAAGGTAAGAAATCTCCTGCGGGCCTCCTTATCCTTTTCCTGGCTTGCAAGCGTGAAGCACTTCTTGATATGCTCGCGAATCCTGACGGCATCATCAAAGCTCCACAGGGTAAAGGCATTCTCCTTCAATCCGGGAATGCCAAAGAAATTGGGCGTACTGCCCATGGCCAATATGAGATAATCGTATTCATACTGCTTCTTAACAGAGGCAACCCTGTTGTGCTCCAAGTCAAAGGATGTAATTTCATCCAGTACGAGATTGACATTTGTGTATTTAAAGATGCTCCTTAGGGGGATGCGAATACCTTCTTCGGAGATTCTGTTGCCTGCGACCTCATGAAGCTCGGTCAATAACGTATGGTAATCGTTCTTGTCGATGAGCGTTATTTCGAGATCGTTCTTCTTTTTACGCCTGTTGAGAGTCAAAGCTGCTTCAATACCCGCATATCCGGCTCCAACAATGAGTACCCTTTTTGCCATAGCTGTTCTCCTTTCAGTATGTACCATTATTATCCTATCGGGTTACTTATTTTTATCCCGGAATTCAACTTCTCAATTTAGTTTTTTCAAAAATTGAAAAAAGATTCTCCGAGACCATCGCTGTTAAAAGCCCCGTTACCAATCCTGCAAAAAGAAGGACGGGCAGATAAGCAAATACAGCCAGATTTTTCATCATCAAGCTTGCCATTGCGATTTGCCCGGTGTTATGAGCTGCAGCACCACCCATGCTGATACCAAGGATAGAGAAGATTTTACTATAGCCAAGCTTTAGCACAATCATGACCAGTAAAGCCAGAAAAGCTCCTGACAGCGAATAGAGCAGGGAAGACATGCCGCCGAACATGAAAGACGCCAGGACACAGCGAATGACCGTGACTGTTATAGCAGAAGGAACACCCAGAAAGAACAGGGCGAACATGGTCACGATGTTTGCAAGCCCGAGCTTAATGCCGGGAAGGGGTATGATCAGGGTGAGAGGAATGAACCTCTCCATAAAAGAAAGAACCAGGGCCAGCGATATAAGTAAACCATTCAATGCTATTTTTTTCATTCTACCACCGTTGCTTTGTCAAGGTTCAAAATGTCAAATAAATAACAAAATAGGATAAGGTTAAAGTTAGTGCAAAAGGATATCCATATCGGTATTCTTACCCGTTATCTTGATCATCACACCTGCCGGAAGGCAAACCGCTATTTGCCCGGGCCTGGAAATCCAACCCGTGTGCACGCAGACCTTGTCCGGACATTCGGCATGAAGAAAGCGTATTTGCCCGTTCTTAGCCTCAATGGTTCCGGGATACTTTCCTTGATAATGAATTGTCAAATCCTGCGAGAGCAGATCCAGGCGTATTGTTTTGAGTACACTATTATTCTGAGTAATGATGGCTGTCTTTTCAACGGAGTTTTTTTCATAAAACGTTAACACAAGCAGAAGAGCTGCCGCAATAATAATGATGATAATGATAAAATCGCCGATTTTTGGTCTTAAGCGCAAGGTCAAACTCCTTTCAGCAGCTTCATGCAAGGGTTGTCGGTTGACAAAGACATTATATAAAAAACTTCACTCCGATGCAAACCAATTAATAGTCTCAGCTTGCGTAAAATAAGTAATGCAGGAATTTACAGCTCGATTCTCTGAATGATCCAGCTTATTTTCTGTTGTATCAAATTGTTTATGTAATCTAAAGAAACAATTCTCTATGGCGGGATAGGCGCTGAAAATGAAATAAAAGATGAGCTTTATACTGAGCTCATCTCTTTTTGAAACATACTATCAAACTAGTTTTGTTTATCAATGATCGACCCATAATATGATGACGTTGAAAATCGTTACACTCTCTGAGGCGTTTCGTTCAAAACGACTCCAAAACAGCTACACGGTTGGAATTAATGCGATATTCGCCCTGGGGAACATTAACAAACAGGTAAACGCCCTCATTGGTGGTCTTGGTGTAAGCCACCGGAGTAAGAGAAAGATCGTTTCCAACGCGGTAAAGAATGACGTCGGCTTTAGCCAGCGGTTGACCCGAGTCATCTGTAATGAGGCCCGTAATGACGCCCTGCGAAGCCTTGGGATCCGTATTCAGAATGACGTCAACACGCGTAATAGCTGCATGATGATGAATCTCAACAGGCATGGTGTTGCTGTAATAGCCTGATGCATTGGCCTTAACCTGGTAGGAGCCGGGCTCTATGCCTTGGAAAACGAACTGGCCATCATCGTTGGAGAAGGTATGACTAAGAAGCTCAGGCTTTTCACCAGAAAGCATGTAAAGCTCAATAGAGGCGCTCTTTATAGCAAAGCCATGAGAATTTAGAACCTGCCCGGTTATAACGATTTGGGTTTGTTCAAGCAAAGGTGACAGCCGAATTTCAATCTCTATGCTTTGATGGGAGACAAGGTTGAAATGCTCCGATTCGCCAAGGGAAAAACCGGGAGCCTGTGCGTAAAGGTGGTAACCAGAGCCCGGATCAATGGGGGAGAAGGTAAAGCTTCCATCACTATCCGAAAGCGTATGGGCTACGGTGTTAAAATGTTCATCAAAAACCAGAACGACGGCATCTGGAAGAGGGGTTCCCAGGGAATTCTTGACCTTTCCTGAGATGGCTCCGGCATGGAGATAGGGGTTAGGAGAGAGGGTCAGGTCAATACGTATCGCTTCGGATAGTCCTGACAGACTTTTGGCAATGGACTGCCCCAGCATGTATTCGTCCCTTCTGATAATGGACATGGTTAGGCCTCCTATTAACAGTCGCGATGTAATAGGATATGTGGACCGACAGGCTTTTGTGATTCAAGGGGGCGCTTTTTCACACCCATCTCAACAGACTCATATACTGTTTTAGTAATGGATCAAAGAGGAGGATACGTATTGAGTAAAGCAGTTGTACCAACGCCACCGCAAAGAGTCGTCGTCGCTGAAGAAAATGAAGAGCTCCTCGAGCGCGTAACGCTTAGCGAAATGATCTGGGACGAAAACACCATTATGGGCAACGTGAGCGACAAAATTACCGGCAAACCTGTTGAAGGCGTATGCATCAAGGTTTGCGACAATGACTATAAACCCATTGTTTATAATTTCACCGATGTGGACGGCAATTTTACCTTGCAGGCTCCGTTTACGTCTGCAGTGCGCATTATTGCAGCTAAAAAAGGCTACACAACCTTTTCCAGCGAGGCCATTCCCTCGGCGACACTTGAGAAAAAAGCCTTGAATCTGGAGCTTATTGCAGCACCTAATGGCGGCATTGTTTTTTTCGGGAACGTTCGGGATGTTCAGCAAAAGCCTCTGGGTAGCATCAAGGTTACACTCTACCGATCCAACAGCTTAAATCCTTATGACTTTACCTTTACAAACAACGACGGTATATACGTTTTTGACAATATAGAACCGGGTGCTTACCGGCTGGCTTTCCAATCCCAGTTCTATACCGAAAGATCACTAACGTTGGAGGTTGGGAGAGATCAGCCTATCGTTACGCTTGAGGTCGTTTATTTAAGGAAAAAGACCTTAAAAGGCACGATACATGGCATTATTACTGACAGGAACGGGGCTCCGGTCAAAAATGCGCTGGTCATTCTTTGTAATGCCAACCTAGTGCCCATCCAAACGACGTATACCAACGAAAAAGGTGTTTATCTTTTTTATAGGCTCGAGCAAGGGACCTATACCGTTATGGCAAAATAGCCGCATAACCCCTCTCAGCCTTGATGAGCTGCTGATTGTAAACCTAACTTGCGATGTAGGTTGACAATCAGCAGTTCTTTTGCTTTAATAGACTGGAGCATGCTTCCAAGAACAACAATGGATGAACAGAAGGAGAAGAATTCATGAAGCTTTCAGTCAAGGATATTGCGCAGGTTGCCTTATTTGCGGCCTTAACGGCAGTAGGTGCCTTTATGAAAATACCCGTTCCCGTCGTGCCCTTTACCCTCCAGGTCTTTTTTGTAGCTCTGGCCGGCGTCTTGCTGGGATCAAAAAAGGGTGCATTGTCACAGCTCGTTTATGTCATTACCGGGCTTGCGGGTTTTCCTGTCTTTACTCAAGGCGGGGGCTTGGGATATGTATTAAAGCCAACCTTCGGCTACCTTATCGGCTTCATTCTGGGAGCCTACCTCATTGGCCTTTTGACGGAGAGAATGAAAACCAAGACAGTCCTCAAGATTTTCCTGAGTATTCTGGCTGGCCTTGGTGTTATTTATCTACTTGGTGTTGCCTATCTATACCTCATTAACAACTATTACGTTGGCAAAAGCTTTTCGTTATGGCTTTCCATTTACTATGGCTTTATCCTCTGCATCGGGGGCGACCTGGTCTCGTCTTTTGTGGCCTCCATCCTATGCAGCAAGCTTCTGCCCATATTAGAGAAAATCGGGGTGACGACTACGAATGAAGCGGCATAAGTAAAACGTTCCTAGGCCTGCTGAGAGTTGTTTTCCAACAAAAAATGTAAGATGATGGAAATTAACTAACTGCGCCGCTATGGTATTATCAAGCATTTGCGGCACGGGTCAAATCCAATACAGGTGCTAATATAAATCACAAGCATTCATACAGCTCAACAATGAAACGAGGCCAATCCACAGCGGATTGGCCTCGTATTTTATCTTATCACTAATCAGTCGTTCGAATGGGCACTAGGTTGGCATTGCAGAGAATGACCAGTGCATTTTTGACCGGAGCCCCGTATCGGTCGGATACATGAATCAACTTGGCTCCATTAGCTATCCAACTCATTTTCCTTCTCAGGGATTCTTCTTAATAAAAGGACAACCAGATAGAAGACGAGAAGGACGCCGAACACGCCGAGAAGGCCATATCCGGTTACTTCCAAACCTGAGTAAAGTCTTTTAAGCACTTCTTCACTAAACATTGTTCAACCTCCTTATAATCCAATCATTCTGCCGATGAGAACGAGAATCATGCTGCCTGCAATGACCGAGCCTAGCTGACCGGATACATTGGCTGCTACGGACTGCATTAGGACGAAGTTCATGGGGTCTTCCTC
>JAOABT010000459.1 GCA_026418215.1 Clostridia bacterium
ATAAGAGACAGGACAAGGAGTAGAATCTTAAGCCGGGAAGAATCTCTTCAGCCTTGGCCTGATTCATGCCCAATACCTCTTCTATCTTTTCCTTAGTGCTTATTTTTGTGAAGTCTACATGTCCATAGGTATGGTTGCCAAGCTCTAGACCCAGGCTTTCGAGCGCTTCAAAACGCTCTTTGAGTGTCCCCTCACCCTGAAAAATGCTATTCCCGGAGTCCAGGTAAACATAGAACATGCCCTTAAGGCCAAAATCAGGATGCTTTTTGTTAAACTCTATCATAATGCCCACTGCTGATTTTGGGTTTACCTTCAGTTCTCCATTCTCTTTGATGAGATTGAACTCCCCCGGGGTGCCGTCATCAAAGGTGAACACCATGGGCTTTGTGCCTGCCGGCACCGAAATGTTGCAGTCGATAAAATCCTGCATGCTGATCAAGCGGTAGCCTTGATCGTACAGGGTTTGCAGGAGCGTCTCAAATTCTCCGAAGGTTGTGGTGTAATCCTTTTCCGTATTTGGCTCATAGGCCTCAATAAAGCGGTGGAACATGATAATAGGAATTTCTCCAACCTCATTGGGCTTAAAGCTGGCATAGTCAGTCCTGATAACCAGGTTCTTCTGGGGTGCTGGCGTTTCTGTGGCAGGTTCAGCTGAAGGTGAGGTTGATGGGCTTTCTGCAGGGCTGTTAGCAGGCGATTGTGATTCTGTTGCGGCTGCACTTGGCGTAGGTTCTCCTTTCGCAATTTGCTCAGGCCCGTTTTTATGTAGCAATAGGAAGCCAACCAGTGCCATAACGCTTATCAACAATACAATAGCCGCCGTTCGAATGTTCCTGTCCATGAATTTGTCACCTTTCTCTCTTTAGTACTCAATGCCCTTTCGAGCTTTAATGCCCCTCTCATAGGGATGCTTTTCACCTGTGATGACCGATATATAGTCTGCTTTAGCCTTAAGCGAATCAGACGCCTTTCTGCCTGTCAGAATAATCTCGGTCTTGTCAGGCTTTTCATTGAGCAATGAAAAAAGCCGTTCTTCTTCAATGAAACCGCAGTCTATGACATCAAGAAGCTCATCTAGAACAACAAGATCATAGCCATTTTCAAAAATTCTTTTCATGATGTCCTCAAAGCCCCTGTTTAAGTCTTCCCTGGTTTCTGCCAGGGCTTCGCCGTCCAAATCCCAGATAAATCCCATATTCCGCATAGGCGGACGAACAAAATCCAAATTTTCAAGGCTTGACAAGATGTGCCTTTCTCCGGTTTCGCTGTTTTTTAAAAACTGGGAAAACATTACCTTGTAACGCCAGCCCAATGCACGGATACTTTGCCCGACAGCCGCTGTTGTTTTTCCCTTGCCGTCACCGATATACACTTGAATGAGTCCTGTTTGCTTCATAGTTGACTCCTGTTAAAGACCCTGCGAGGCTTAACCCGCATACGCTTATTATACTAAAACAAAAATGACAAGGGATTTTTATCCTCTTGTCATCCTTATTATAGTATAAGTCTTTACAACTGACAACCCTTATAATCTTCCACTTTTACCCAGGTTATAACTCTTTGTCGAGCCTCTTTTGAAGCGGTCTGCAAGGCTGGAGGTGCCCTTTCCGAACTTACGGGTGCTCTTTTGGCGATTGGCCAGGATACTGGCTATAGCTCCTGTCAGAAGGGCAATCACGCCGAATAATGCTGTATTCATGGTGAATGAAACCTTGCCCTGAAGGATACAGCCGATGATAAAGGCGATAACCGCATATACAAAGGCTGTTAATATTCCTGAAACGATATGCTTCAACGGATTTTTCTTAGCCGCCATGGTGCTTCCAAAAAATACTCCCAGAACCGTTCCCGCAATAGCTGATGGCAGTGTGTACTTTTCAGGGAAATCCGTGAAGCAAAGCAGCAAGGATGCTGCAAGCAGGATGACAAAGGTGATGATGAGAGCGACTGCAACAGACTTTATTATATCCATCAGATAGCCATGAGAAGTCTGGCTGGGACGAAAATTATCTTCCACAACGCTTTCCTCCGTAATTGTCCAACTAAACTAATAAATCCTATTCAGAAGGCTATAAACATAGAACCTGTATTGTAACCC
>JAOABT010000497.1 GCA_026418215.1 Clostridia bacterium
GGGCAAGATCACCCAGAGTGAATATGACGAAGCCATCGCCGAGAATATTCAGTTTAAATACAATCCCGAAGCCGGAAAGGTCATGCAGACCAGTAAGCAGTCCTACTTTGTTGACGAGGCCATCAAGAGCGTCAAGGAACAGCTCATGAACACCTACGGCTACACTGAAAAGGCTGCCCTTGACATTATCTATAATTCCGGCCTTAAGATTTACACCACCATGCAGCCCAAGGTACAGAATGCCCTTAACGATGTTTTCACAGACCCCAAATATTTTAAAGCTGAAAACAAGCTGACTGATGAAAAGCCTCAGGCGGCCATGGTTGTCATCGATAAGGACGGCTATGTCCGAGGCATTTACGGCGGCAGAGGCGAAAAGGAAGGCAGCGTCTTTGATCGCGCCACTCAGGCCGAACGTCCTCCGGGGTCCTCTATTAAGCCGCTTCTTATTTACGGACCGGGACTCGATAGCCACAAGATTACGGCTGCAACAGTCGTTGATGACGTTAAGCAGTACCTTTTAACCGACAAGCCTAACGAGGAATGGCCAAGAAACGTTGAGAAGAAGAACTTTGGCTTAACAGATGTCCGTGATGGTCTCCTCCATTCCAGAAACGTCGTAGCTACCTTGCTTCTGAGAGATTTTGTCGGTTTGGATAACGCTTTGAACTACTTGTCTAAGTTCGACCTTGACCGAAAGAATGAGAAGTATCTGTCCATTGCCATGGGCGGCTTCAATAAGGGGATGACACCCCTTCAGATGGCCTCTGCTTATACGGTCTTCATTAATAACGGCATTTACACCAAGCCTATTTTCTTCACAGAGGTAAAGGACAATAACGGCAAGGTTATTCTTGAAAACAAGCGCCAATGGAATCAGGTCTTTTCTGAGCAAACCGTTTTCATTATGAACAACATGATGGAGGACGTTGTTAAGAAAGGTACCGCTTACCCGAGGGGTATCGTCAAATACAAGCAAGGCGGCAAGGAGGTTACCATACCCTCTGCCGGAAAAACCGGTACGACCGACTCTAACAAGGACAAATGGTTCTGCGGCTTTACACCTTATTATGTGGGTGTATCCTGGTATGGGTATGACAAAGCCGTGCAGTTGAGTCAGGCTGAATACTATAGCGCCCAGGACATCTGGAATGCCGTTATGAATAAAATCCATGAGGAATTGCCGACTAAACCCTTCTTTGCCAGCGCCCCGCCCAATATTGTGAAACGCTCTATCTGTATAGACTCGGGCAAGATTGCAACTGATCTTTGCAAGCAAGACCCCCGTGGAAGCCGTGTGAGAGAAGAGTATTTCATCGAGGGCACCGAGCCTGCCTACAGCGACACCTGCAAGATACATGTAGCTGTTAAGGTATGTACCGTGTCGAAGGATGCTCAGGGCAGAGATCTTCTGGCGACAGAGTATTGCCCGGCCAACACCGTCGTTCAAAAGGTAGGCATTGTAAGGCCTGTAGAATATAAACCCAAATTCCCTAATGACACCTATCCTCTGGATTACCCCTATGAAAT
Source organism: Clostridia bacterium (assembly GCA_026418215.1). GTDB lineage: Bacteria > Bacillota > Clostridia > DSM-8532 > DSM-8532 > DTU059. The sequence goes on from JAOABT010000497.1 coordinate 1,531, forward strand.
TCCTGTAGGCGAATATTGTACCGTTCACGGGTCAGGCACGCTCGTACCGCCTGTTCAGGAGCAAAATGTTCCTCCGGCTACTGAAGATCAGGGAACTACCATTCAGACTGATCCTGTACCCGAAGGGAGCCCTGCTCCCACGCCGACACCTGATATCGGTATGCTTCCCGATCCTCAAAACGAGGATATAGGCGAGCCCGCCCAGGAGGAAGATTGGAATCGTACGAATTGGGGCAATTCAACCAACCCGAATGATTGGAATTAGTTGAGCATAACAAATGGGTTTGACGCCGACTTCCTTCAGATTCCACCTCACGGTGGACACCCT
>JAOABT010000516.1 GCA_026418215.1 Clostridia bacterium
CTCCTATGCCATTATCGCGGATCGTGACGATGAGCTCCATCTTACCCGGTTCGATTACGATATCGCAAGCAGTCGCCTGGCTGTGCTTCACGACATTCGTTACAGCTTCCTTGAGACACATACTAATGACATTTTCAACAATGAGCGAGGTATGATTCAATCTCGGGTCGCCGGTGACGCTGAAATCGATTTGGGCTGCCTTAAGCACCTGATGAACGCGATGGAGTTCATCATCCAGCTTTGTCCCTCTCATCTGCGTGACCAATTCACGAACTTCTTTCAAGGCTGTTCGGGCCGCCTGATGAACATCCTGCATTTCAGCTGCAGCCTGCTTGGTATCGTGGTGGATTAACTTTCCGGCCAGCTCGCTCTTCAGCCCAATCAGAGACAGCCTCTGGCCGAGTGTATCATGCAGGTCGCGGGCGATCCTTTGCCGTTCCTCGAGCTTAACCAGATCCGATATCCGCTTGTTTGCGTCATCGAGCTGGCCTTGCAGCCTATCTTCTTTACTGCGGTTATAGGTGTTGAGCGGCAGCAATACGACAGTGATTAAACAGAGAAGGACAAATGGAAGCTGTTTGAGAAAGTCCGGCTTTAACATAATGAACCCATAGTTGACCGCCACTAACGTACTGGCAATGTGAATGGAGTACAGAATAAAGAATACGGTGCGGTTCCTCAAATAGCCAAGAAAAAACGCCAGAAACAGCGAGAAATAAATATAGCCGAACATGATGCCCATGAGGCACGAGATGGCAATTTGAACGATGGTCCAGAAGTAGACGAGCTTGCCCTTGGATACAATCGACAACACGTAACAAAATAAATAAACGATAATCATGGAGATGCCAATAACGATGTCGGACGTGGAGGAGGATCGAAATACGAAATAAAAGGGAAAGATGTAAAAGACAACCCATACATACGGGTTGAGTCCGGTATTTTTGCGCCATACTTGACTCCACTTGTTCATTGGCCTTTTGCTCCTCCCCCTTTCCTTGTGGCTCATGAACTTTCTTGTGGCCGTTGTCTCCGCACAATCGGTTTCTCAACGGATGCGGTGACGGCGGGTTTAATCATTATCGCTCTTGCTTCCCTGAAGGTAACGAACTTCTTGCCCTCTTCACTCCACAGGCGATAACGCAATGATTTCAAGCTTGTCGAAATGGTAATGGTGGTTGCTTTCTGAAGCGGCGGCACCGCATCATGTGCCTTCTCCAAATAATAATTTGGCACCTTCGGGCTAAGGTGATGTACATGATGGAATCCGATATTGCCCGTTATCCATTGCAGCACCTTCGGAAGCTTATAATAGG
>JAOABT010000541.1 GCA_026418215.1 Clostridia bacterium
GGTCGTGGCACCGGTGCCGGTGTTTTTATCGGCGATTATGACTTTTTCGGTGGTAAGCATGGTTTTTAGGTTTTCATCCAGGCGCTTGTAGTAGTTGCGCTGAGCCTTTGTCATCCCTTCCGGCCTCATGGTGGGGTCATAATGCTCGTTCCACTGCTTTAAAAGCTTGTCGGTGTCCTGAAGACTGATATCCTTTTCGGGAACGCCCACGGCAATCAGCCAGTTCATCATGGAAACGCGGTCTTCGGAGGACAGCTTGCTTTCAAGCCTTTTTTGGGCCGCATCCGGAAGCTTCATGGTGTTAGGCTTGGTGTAAACACTGTCATAGACCGAGACATAGATTCCCGGTTTGAAGAAGTTACCCAGGCCGATCATTTGCAGGGGATCGCCGGGATTGAATAGGGGATAGACAATGACCATTGCCAGAATAAGCATCATGATGGTAAAGCCAATGACAAATTTGGGAGAATGGAATACCTGACGTAATGTGTTTTTCATTCTTGCTTCCCCCCTTAATCAAACTGCGCCGCCTTAACGCGCGGATCAATAAAGCCGTAAACAATATCAATTGCAAAGGATGCAAGCAATACCATCAGGGTTATGATCAGCGTTGTGGCGGACAGCAGCGGATAATCGGATTTTGTAATGGCCTGAAGGATGGTCGTGCCAAGTCCGGGATAGCTGAAAATGATTTCCGAGACCAGGGCGCCGCCGACCATGGTGCCCAACGAAAGGGCAAGTCCCGTTATCTGAGGAAGCATGGCATTTCTGAAAACATAGCCTACAATCTTCCTGTCTTTAATGCCAAGGAAGCGGCTGTATTTAACGTAGTCGGCATTGAGCTCATAGATGGCCATTGACCGCATGCCAATCGCTTGGCCGCCGATGGAAATGATGACAATGGACCAGAACGGAAGCTGATAGTGCTGAATAACCGATTTAATGAAGGTCCAGCTGAAGTTCGGAATAAGGTCTTGTCCGTAGCCGCCGGCGATAGGTGCTATCTTAAGATTGATGGCAAAGACCACCAGCATGATAACGGCCATACCGAATGCGGGCAGACTGCTAATAAAAATACTGAGCGGCAGAAGGACCTTGTCGAAGCCCTTTCGTATGTAAGCCGCCAGCGCACCCAGAATATTTCCCAAAAGCCAGCCTATGATAATGGCCGGAAGCTGAAGCGCAAGCGTCCAGCCTATTGAAGCCTTGATGATATCGGATACAGGGCGTGGGTATTGGCTGAAGGACAGTCCAAAATTACCTTTGAAGACATTCCCGAAATAGGTGACGAATTGCTCCATCATGGGTTTATTGGTGCCAAACTCTTTTTGATAATTCTCGTAGATTCGTTTAACGGCTGATGCATCGGAGATACCCTGAGCCGTTCTTGCTGTAATGACGGCAACGGGGTCACCCGGCATGAGCCTGGGCAGAATGAAGTTAAGTACGACCGCTATGACCAAGGTGATGACAAACCACAACAGCTTCTTTCCGAAATACTTACGATAGCCTTTCATAGTGGACCTCCCCAGTAAAAAGAATAAGCGCTGAAACTTCCTTCATCCTCATTCAAAACAGCCATGTTTCAAGAGACTCCCGAAACATGGCTGTTTTGTTGAATTTCAGGTTTACTTCAATTTAATCTTGTAGAGGCCGGCAATACTGTAACCATCGGTAAGAACCAGCGGCGGGATGTTGTTGCCATCGCCTGCTTCGGGATAGTTGGTCCATACGGATTCGTTGACAGCGTGGAACAGGTTAGGTCTGTACATCAAAGAGAAGGAAGGAACGTCGGTCAAATAAATCTTAACAAGCTCGGTGTAGTAAGCCTTAACCTTGGCAGCATCAGCTTCCTGAGGAATGAGCTTGAGGAGCTCGTCAACACGTGGATTGCTGTAGTGTCCCCAGTTACCGGACCAGTTGCCTTCAACACCGTTGTATTCAGAGCTCAGAATCATACGGACACGACCCCAGGGCATTGTAGGATCAGCGCTTGCAGTCCACATCATGAAGATATCATAGTCGGTCTGCTTGGCAGCGGTTACAACGGTCTGATAAACGGACCATTCGGGATAGTTGGTGGTAAGCTCAATACCGATGTTCTTTCCGGCAGCTGCAACGATTTCGCAGGCGGCCATCCAGTCGGTCCAGCCGTTCGGGCAGCAAACATTGAACTTGAGGGGCTTGCCTTTGAGTTCACGAATGCCGTCGCCGTCTTTATCAACGATTCCTGCATCCTCAAGGAGCTTCTTAGCGCCTTCGATGTCGCTGCCGACCCATTGGAGGTCCTTAACAGCTGCATGATCGAAGGTAGCCTGTTCACCGTCAGTGGGGTTCATCAAAGAACGGGGAACATCCTTGAAGGAAGGAGACTGACCGGTCATAGCATTGGCATTGATGGCATCGTAGTCGGTTGCCATGGCAATAGCCTTGCGGACAGCTACATTCTTGAGCTCGGCTCTGTCAAGATTGAACCACATGGTCGGCATATTAACGCAGATACCGTAGGGAGCCTTATCCATGTAGGTGGAAATGGGCAGACCGTCTTTTTCCCAGAGGTTCTGGATGTTGGGGATAAACTGCTGGTCAACGTCAATCTGACCTGCCTTGAAAGCAACCTCCGTAGCGGCGTTATCGGCATAGATCACGTGGCAGATGTACTTAGGTGTAGGAAGCGATCCCCACATGGAAGCGTCCTTTCCCCAATAGTTCTCGTCACGGACGAAGACAACCTTTTGATCGTCGCTGTAGTACTTGGTATAAGGACCGGACCAAACAACGTCTTCGCCCACGTCTTTTTTGATTGCGGCAGCATCGTTGTTGCAGCGGGCTTCAACCTTCTGTATCCATGCCTTTTGGAGCACGAAGCAGTCACCAAGATATGTAACGACCTGGAGAGGATTAACAGCTTTGCCTTGATCATTGAGCTTAGCCTTGATTAAGACGGTGCTCCTGTCAACAGCTGTTACAGAATCAATGTAAGGAGAGTAACCGGTACCTTTGGAATCTTGAATCTTTACTTCGGTTGCAAAGGTGTAGGCTACGTCATCAGCTGTAATGGGGGTACCATCACTCCACTTTGCAGCAGGCTTGATCTTGACTGTCATTTCAGTCATCTTGTCATTCCACTTGAAGGGACCATCGGCAAGCAACGGCTGCAAGGAACCGTCGAGCATGTTGTACATATACAAGGTCTCAAACATGATGCAGCGGGAGCCGCCACCGGACTGGGTGATGGCCATACCGTTGTTCATGTCATCAGACAACGGGTTCCAACCCTTTACAG
>JAOABT010000582.1 GCA_026418215.1 Clostridia bacterium
GTCCTATGCTGAGAATTATTGGCGGAACGGCCCGGGGCATCCGCATCAAAACGCCCGATACAACCAAGACAAGACCTACCCAGGACAGAGTGAAGGAATCGGTCTTCAATATGCTCATGCCCTACATTGAGGACACCAAGGTCCTTGATTTGTTTGCGGGCTCCGGTAATTTGGGCCTTGAAGCCTTGAGCCGGGGTGCACAAAAGGCTGTTTTTATCGATGAAAGCAAGCTCTGCAGGAGCATTATAGAAGAAAACCTCCAAAAGGCTAAATTGGAAGAAAAGGGAACTGTTCTTACTGCAGAAGTGACCACAGGGCTTCAAAGGCTTTCAGAAAAAGGTGAAACCTTCGACCTCGTTTTTATGGACCCGCCCTATAATATGAATTTTGTTGTCAAAACACTGCATAATCTTGAGAAGTTTGATATAATAAACGAAGACGGCATCGTGGCCTGTGAACATCATGAGGATGAGACGCCCCCCGAGACGGTGGGAAACCTTACAAGGGTTCGCTTCAAGACCTACGGTGATACCTGCTTTTCATTCTATGTCAAGTCAAAAGGCGGAAATCTCGAGGAGGAACAAGCGTGAAAACCTTTGTTTATCCGGGCAGCTTTGATCCGGTGACCAACGGTCATGTGGATATCATCGACAGGGCCTCGAAAATATGTGACAAGCTAATTGTGGTTGTTTCGGTCAATATGGGCAAGACCCCGGCTTTCTCTATGGAGGAACGGTTGGAGCTCTTGCGTTTAGCTGTAGGAAACAATCCTAAAGTTGAAATAACAAGCTTTTCAGGCCTTCTTGTGGATTTCATGAGGGAAAGAAACGCCAAGACCATCATCAAGGGCCTCAGGGCCGTTTCGGATTTTGAATATGAAATGCAGATGGCCCTCTTAAACCGCAACATGGACAACGATATTGACACGCTTTTTATGATGTCGAGCATCAACAATTCATTCTTAAGCTCCAGCGTTGTGAGGGAGCTGGCGAAATATGGCGGCAAAATTGATGATTTTGTTCCGGCTCAAATCGCCGATATAATCTATAGAAAATTTTCGAAGTGATTTTATTTGGAGGTCGCGTCAATGGAATTATTGGAGCTGTTAGAGCAAATTGAGGATATAGTTGAAAGTGGGATGAACATTCCTTTATCGGGCGGAAAATGCGTTATCGATCGCGAAGCTGTTTTGGAGCTGGTTCAGGAGATTCGTCTCAAGCTTCCCGACGATATTAAGATGGCCAAGCGCATCACAGAGGAGAAGCAGCGTGTCATCACCGAAGCCCAGCAGGAGGCCGAAAATATCCTCAAGAATGCCGAATCCCGTATCGCGGCCCTGGTCGATGAAAATGAAATCACCAAGAAAGCCTATGAGCAGGCCGAGGTCATTATCTCCAATGCCAAGAAGAATGCAAGAGAAATACGCCTTGGTACCCGTGAATATGCCGACGGTATCCTTAACAAGGTTGAAGAGATTCTCGAGGACACCCTTGATGTCATCAAGGTCAACCGTCAGGAGCTTAAGTAAGGTTTAGTCGCATTATAAAGTATGAAAGCTGGCTTGGAAGCAAGTCAGCTTTTTAGTTGTTCGCCTCCGGACAGCCAGAGCGAGCAAACCATTAAGTTTGGAATGCTTAGAATGGAGGCGCTTGCTTATTCACTTCACTTCGCTAGGCATCAATTACGCCTTTCGACGCTTCAAGGCGCCCACCATCCGTTTTTTCGGTACCTTGCGATCCTCCCGGTAAGGTGCGATTCCCAGTGCAAGAATCAAAACCGCAATGGTAATGACGCGAACTCCCGATAGGTTGTGCCAGGCTGTTACAGCCAGTGTTGAGGTTTGAACGGCCATAGGCACCAGGCTGATGAGCACTAGCGTTAAAACAAAGGCTAGAAGCCCATGGAGAAGCTTTCCTGTAAAGAACACCCGATATTTAGCCCCGGTTCCCTTCATGATACCCATAACCTGGGTGTGGACCGAAAAGCCTGCAAAGCCGCATATCAACGAAATTGCAGCCAGTTTTACAGTGAGTGTGGCATCCTGAACGGCATTTATGGCACTGGAACCCGAAGCGATTTCCATAATGCCGCGCATAACCGAGGAGATAACCTCTGTAAAACTGCCTTGGGAGGCTGCCCTCGAAACGAAGAGACCTGCAAAGCTCCCGATAAACGTAAAAAAGCCCAAACGGGACAGAAGCTCTGAAAGCACTGCAAAAAGAACAATGTAGCCTGTGACCTTGATACAGAGAATGGCCGCTTCCTCCACCGCAAAGGGGACAAGCGCCGAAAAGCGGGTCGGTACAGATGGTTTTTTAGTCGCGTTAGCCGGTTTAAAATCCAAAGCTCTCTGGGGCTTCTCCTTGAACAACCTCCCTGTTATAAAGGCTGCAATAAGCCCCGCTGTCCAGTGAATCAAAAGGAGGAAAAAACCGATTTTAACGCTCTTAAACAAAACTGCGCCAACTGTACCAATAATGAACAAAGGGCTGCAGTTGTTTGCGACGGCAATGACCTTGCTGGCTTTCTGACTGTCCAGAAGCCCTTCGTCGAACATATCCTTAGCAAGCTTGGCACCTGTGGGATAGCCGCTTAAATAACCGAGTATGATCGTAATCAGTGTATAGTACGGCAGCCGGAAAAACTTTTCGGCAAGCTTTCTCAATATTCCGGGGCAGGAGAAGGCGGACAAATAGGGCACGGTTAATCGTGACAGGACGAAAAAGGGGAAGAGTGAAGGAATGACCACATCCAGGCACAAGTACAGGGCGTTTTTTGCCGCCAGAGAGGTCTCCTTGGCATAAAGGGAGAGAATAAGGGCGAAGATGGGAAACACATAGATTATGGATGCCTTGACCAGTTCGTTGAGCTTTTTCATGCTTTCCCCAGCTTTAATGGCTTCGTATGTAATAGATATTCACGGTAATAGGCAAAGTTGCATTGAATAAGAGGCTGATGTTATAATAGGGTTATCTTCCAGAAAGTCACAAGCTGATTTTCAGCAGAAGCTTTGCTTATGAAGTACCACCAGTCAGTTCACGAAAGCCATTCTGTGGCTTTTTGCATGTTTATGTGGTGCTAGCGGAAAAAAGAGGAGGTGCACGGCCGTGCCTGAGAACGAAAAGAGCACTGAAGATATTGGCGAGGTTAGGATCAGTGCAGATGTCATAACGGTGATCGCTCATACTGTTGCAAGCGAGGTGGAGGGAGTCGCAGGCATGAATGCCAATATTGCCGAGAACATTTCCTCCGTCTTAGGCCGCAAAAACGTTACCAAGGGTGTCAAGGTAGAAATCAACGATAAGGACGTCACCATTGATTTTTACATAGTCGTGGATTACGGTGCCCGAATTCCTGACGTTGCCTGGAGAATACAGGAACGCGTCAAATCCTCGGTTGAGAGCATGACCGGCATGAACGTTGCCTCCATTAATATTCACGTTCAGGGTGTTAGCTTTGACAAGAGCAAGGAAGACCGCAAGGCTGAATAGGAAAACAACAGCCTGTTAGAATAGAGGTAAGCATGTTCGGATATGTAGAACCCGATAAACCGGAGCTCAAGATCAGGGAGTTTGAGTTTTTCCGCGGCTATTACTGCAGTCTTTGCAAGACGATAGGTAAACGCTACGGGCAGCTTCCAAGGCTGACCTTGAGCTACGATCTCACCTTCCTGTATGTTCTTTTGGATTCCCTTACGCCCCTACCGGTGACGGGAAGGCAGCAAAGGTGTGTCGCACATCCCGTAAAAAAAAGGTTCGTTGTCTTTTCCAATATTTTTGCTGAATATGCATCAGACATGAACATCATTCTGACGTATTATAATTTAAAGGATAAATGGGCCGATGAGAAAAATGTTGTCGGCGGAGCCGGAGCCTTAGCACTTAAACGAGCCTTTAAGAAAGCCAAGAAGCTTTATCCAGAAAAATGCCAAGCGCTAGAAGGCTTGCTAATGCGCTTAACGGAGCTTGAGAAGGCAGGCTGCGCCTCCATAGATGAAGCAGCCGAGCCGTTTGCCTCCATTATGAGAGAACTCTTTGAATGCGGGCATATTAAGGATGAGCTAGATCGCAAAACGCTGGGGTGGATGGGCTACAATCTCGGTCGCTGGATTTATATCCTGGATGCCTACGACGACCTTGAGGACGATTTTAAGCAGAAAAGCTACAATCCTATTCTCAAGCAGTATGAATTCAAGGGCGAGAATATTGAGAGCTTTAAAAAGGAGGTCAGGGATCAGCTGAATTTCAACCTGACCTATTCCCTGAGTGAAGTGGAAAAAGCCTATTCGCTACTGGGTATTGAAAAAAATAAAGGGATACTTGATAATATTTTATATTCCGGTTTGATCGTAAAGACAGACAAGGTATTGCAGGGGAGATGCAAAGACAATGAAAAAGAATCCATATAAGGTTTTAGGCGTTAAAGAGGGAGCCAGCTACGACGAAATTAAGCGTGCGTACCGTGAGCTCGCTAAAAAATATCATCCTGATCGTTATCAGAATAACCCGTTGGCTGATTTGGCCGATGAAAAAATGCGCGAAATCAACGAAGCGTATGATTTCCTCATGAAGAATGCGGGCGGTGCCTATCAGTACCAGACCGACTACGAGCAGTCCTATGAGAACAGCAATGCCTCCCAGGGAAGCTCACAGAACAAGGGAGCATACGGCCAGCAATATCAGCAGCAACAGCAGAGCCAGCAGCAGAATC
>JAOABT010000637.1 GCA_026418215.1 Clostridia bacterium
GATGTAATGCGTCTGGACAAGTTTTTAAAGGATCAAGGCCTTGCCTCGCGTGCCGATCTCAAGGAATATATCAAAAAGGGCCAGGTGACCGTTAATCACGCCATCGTCAAAGACCCCGGCCATCATGTTGACCCTGACCAGGATGAGGTCCTTTTAAAGGGTCAGCCCGTCAAGTATCAGCAATTCGTTTATTATATGCTCAACAAGCCCAAGGGCGTCATTACAGCAACCGAGGACAAAACCATGGAAACGGTTTTGGATCTCCTTCCGGAATCCATCCGCAGGCGTGAGGTGTTTCCTGTGGGAAGGCTGGATCGGGATACGGAAGGGCTGCTTCTCATCACTAATAACGGAGTTTTTGCCCATGATCTGCTGGCACCTAAAAAGCATGTGGTGAAGCTCTATGAAGCGCAGCTCGACTGCTTCCCCGGGGACAGGGCCATCAAAGCCTTTGAACAGGGGGTTGTACTGGGAGATGGCTATCAGTCCCTGCCGGCAGCCTTACGCTTTATTTCAAAAACTGAGCCCGTGATTGCCCAGGTTGAAATTTACGAGGGGAAGTTCCATCAGGTAAAACGCATGTTTAAGGCGGTCGGTGCTACGGTTGTGGCCCTGAAACGGCTCAAAATGGGGGCTGTTGCTTTGGACGAGCGCCTGAAGCCCGGTGAATTCCGTGAGCTGACGCCCGACGAGGTGAAGGCCTTGGGGGGGTAGCTGCATCGTTCTGGACTTTAAGAATTGATGTGGATTTGGGTTGGCTGTTAAGGTTAAAGTGACTCATATCCCACGCAGGCTTTCAATGATTTAAAGCCCCCGCACTCGTCTCCGTTAAAGGCATAGCTCTAAATACCAGACTCAGAATGGTTATAATCTTCGATCTTCCTTTCTTCTGCGTCAGCTTCAGCTAAAAGCTATCATTAAGCTATCATTAAGCTATCACCGCATCAAGGTTTTGGATCATTTCTTGCGGCAGCAGCTGCGATAGGTGTTTGCATATTTAGGAAAATAGGTTCCGGAAGTGCTTCTCTTAACAATTCGAAGGGTGTATTCAACTTTCTCATTTCGTAAACAGCTAGTATAGACGAAAGCCGTATGTCAAACGATTGACATACGGCTTAAAAGTGTTATAATGAAATTGGTATTATAGCAACGGCTTTTAACTGTTATCAAAGAAGATGAAAAGGAGTGTGGTTTATGGAAATACAGAATAAAGTTATGCTGATAACCTATGCAGATAGTTTGGGAAAGGATTTAAAGGAACTGCGTGATATATTGAACACGTATTTCAGAGAAGCAATACATGGCGTGCATATCCTGCCTTTTTTTCCATCCTCAGCGGATAGAGGCTTTGCGCCTATGACTTATCAGGAGGTGGATCCTTCCTTTGGAAATTGGGAGGATGTTAAAAGCATAAGCAAGAATCATTTTATGATGTATGATTTTATGGTGAATCATATTTCGAGAAGCTCATCCTATTTTCAAGATTTTTTGAAGAACAAGAATGAATCCCCTTTTGCAGAGCTGTTCCTGCGCTATAAGGACTTCTGGCCGGGAGGAGATCCCTCCCAGGCCGATATTGACTTGATCTACAAAAGAAAGCCAAGGGCACCCTATATTGAGGCTGAATTCGAAGACGGAAGCAGTGAAAGGGTGTGGTGCACCTTTGATGAGGAGCAAATCGACTTAAATCCGAATTCCGAAGTGACAAGACGCTTCTTTAAGGAAAATCTTACCTATCTTGCTCAAAACGGCGCATCTCTCATCAGGCTTGATGCCTTTGCTTATGCAACAAAAAGAGTAGGCACAAATTGCTTCTTTGTCGAGCCTGATATCTGGGAGCTTTTAGAGTATATCCAATCGATACTGAGGCCCTATCATGTGGAGGTTCTGCCTGAGATCCACGAGCATTACACCATCCAGCAGAAACTGGAGCGAAAAGGCTACTGGGTTTATGATTTTGCACTTCCGATGCTTGTTTTGCACGCACTATACAGTGGCGATTCCGTTCCTTTGGCAAATTGGATTCGTATTTGTCCCCGCAAGCAATTTACTACTCTGGATACCCACGACGGTATCGGGGTTGTTGATGTGTATGATCTTTTAAGCCAGGAGGATATCGAAAAGACTAAGGAATACCTCTATTCCCGTGGTGCAAATGTCAAACATGTCTACAATACAACGGCTTATAACAATCTTGACATCTATCAGATCAACTGCACGTATTACTCTGCTCTCGGAGACAATGATGACGCCTATCTTCTCGCTCGGGCCATTCAATTCTTTGCGCCAGGAATTCCCCAGGTGTATTATGTTGGCCTTTTGGCCGGTTCCAATGACTTGGAGCTTCTGGAGTCGACAAAGGTGGGAAGAAATATCAACCGCCACTATTACACCAGAGAGGAAGTAGAATTAAATACGAAACGTCCTATTGTTAAACGGCTTATAAAGCTGATGCAATTTAGAAATGAGTGTCAATCGTTTGACAATGAAATTCAGGTCACGAATGACGGCAGCAAAATGACCATTATCAGAACTGGAAAAAATGGCTCAAAAGCTATATTGAATGCTGACCTGAAAAGCCATGCATTCACAATTGAGTACACGGACCGAGATGGGGCCTTAAAGCAACTTGATTTAGCAATTTAAACAAAATCGAAAAGTATGCACAGTTAATTTTGTAGATATTTTATATCAAACGATTGACATATTAAAGTTCATGATCTATAATAATGTCATAAACGCCGAGTGGCGAATTAACAGGAGGGAATACGTATGAACAAGAAGCATTTCTTATCTCTGGTTTTAGTAGCGATGCTGCTCCTATCCATGTTGGCAGGATGCGGAAACACTGCGCCGGCAACACAGACCAGCACGCCGCCAGCTCAGACTGATGCACAAGGACAACGACCTGTAAAGATTACCTTCATGAACACAAAAGGCGAAATAGCGGCACAGCTTGAAGATGTTGCAAAAACCTTCATGGCGGACAATCCCGGAATAACGCTTGAAATTGTTCCTGTTCCTGCAGGTAAATCACCCTTTGAAGCTATCTCTGCTATGTACAACTCTGGTAACGCGCCTACCCTCAGCATGATAGATTCAGGCGATATTCCTAGACTGAAGGATAATTTCCTTTCTCTGAACAATGAAAAATGGTTGCCTGATGCTGTCGATGGGACCACAAAAATATCAACAATAGACGGTGTTACATACGCCTTCCCGTTTACGATTGAAGGATTTGGACTCATATACAACAAGCAGGTTTTGGATAAGGCATTCGGCGGAAGCTTCGACCCGAAATCCATTACCACAAGAGCAGCCCTCAAGGATGCCTTTGACAAGGTTGAAGCATCAGGCGCAAAAGCACTGATTGTTGCTCCTATGGACTGGTCATTGGGCGCTCATATGTTTTCTCTCAACTATATTGTTGAAGGAAAGGGCAATCAGGCAGCCTACGACAAACTGTTTGCCGATTTAAAATCGGGCTCCTTTGATCTTGCCAATAATGCAACCTTCAACAACTGGGTAGATACCTTTGATATTCTTAAAGCTTACAATTCGGCCAAGGCAGACCCGTTGTCTGTTACATATGAAAAGGGTCCCGAAATGCTAGGTAAGAGCGAAGTCGGATTCTGGTACATGGGCAACTGGGCATGGCCTCAGATTAAAGAATTTGACACAGCAAACGGTCAGTACGGGTTTGTACCATTCCCTATGAGTGATAATGCTTCAGATTACGGAAACAACAGTAT
>JAOABT010000643.1 GCA_026418215.1 Clostridia bacterium
CTTATATTTTGGCAAATTTTCAATATCAATTTCCCAGATAGTTTTTTTTATAAATTTTTTTATGGAGTTAATCATGCCCTTAATTGACTATACTACACCTGTCTGTGGAAATGTCAAGGATAATTACCTAATAAATAATTACTCTAAAATTTGACAAAATATGATAAGTCCTTTAAATTTACTTCTTCTGGGCTTTTATTATTTTTTTTAGAATTTAAAAATTTTTTTGACCGAAAGGATGGATTAAATGAAAAATGGTGGTGTAGAATATTTTACGGCTGGGATATTTTAGCTTCATCTTTCGCCATCATCTTTTTTACTTCAGGTGCGTCCTATAGGCTTGTCCAATCGAGCCAGTTCTTGAGATGCAGCTCCCAGGATGTGAATGCTATATTCAGCCATTATTTTAATCCAAGGCGTTGAATCACATCTTCAAATGGCTCACCGCGTTCACCGCTTGTCACTGCTTGCTTTTGGCGCAAGAGTCTGTCACGAACTGCTTTTCTAATGGGTAAACCCTCATCAGGGTCGCCGAGCAATTCCAGCAACTTTTGTTCAACAGCAGTTTCAATCATTTGTCGCAGTTCTTCTTTTGTCATCTGGGCCATTGTAACCATAATTTCCTCCATAAACCTAAAACCATAGCAACTGTTTTAAGTTGCCTAATAATTAATATTTCTTTCTCCTTATATGATATGAAAAATTTTCCCATTTGGATATTTTAATGTCAAGTAAATAACACTTAGTAATGGGCGAGCCCTTGATGGGTGAAAATAAGGTAATCTGTGGCTTAAACGTTTTGACAGAATATGAGGGTGCTTTATATTAATATGACAGCTATAAGGAAAAGAGAGGAAGAACATTTTCATCTCAAAGGCTGATTATAAAGGGCGGATTTATTAAGACCCAACTGACCTTGATGAAATAGGATACTCTGCTCTAAAACTGACACAATATCTAACAATGAAATAGGATAGGATAATACTTATTGAAATAATGAAAGATGAGGTCTTGCAGAAATAGTTGGGCAATTTAAAACTTAATATATTCTATTTCAAGGGGTGGCCGTGGGGTTTTCCTTATGCCCATATAAGATAACCCGCAAAGATGGCACTCTCGATCTTGTCCAGATGAGAGGCGGCATACCGAACCAGCGCAGCTGGCAAGCAGAGGTGAACTCCTGCCTCGGTGATGAAGCACTGCCCAGCACGCAGAATTTATCCTGCACGTGATTTTAGTAAAGCGAATTTTTTTAGCGCAGACCTGCATATCAAGATGATCTACGCCTGTCTCGATTGCAGCTCAGACAATCCTGTGTCCTATCCATGTGACCTGCTGCGATAGTAATTGCGGATTTAGAATGCTCCAGCAGATGCTATGCTATTAATTTGCCGGTATGACCTGTGCCACCAAGTATCATGATTCTTGACATGCTTCACTCTCTTATTTAGCGACTAACATAAAAATCAGTTAAGGCTGAAAGACGTCTGCTGGATCGGCTCTTTGGTCACCGCTTTTTATCCCTGTCCTCTGTCAAGTGACCCTTAAGTATACGCTTATTTTCAAACTTTTTCCTGTGATTTCGAGAAGCAATTCAATATCCGCCTTCCAAATATACTGAAAATTCCATCCATTCTATTTGTGGGCAATGTGCTTCTTCCTGAAGGGCGACTTTTTTAATGTCCAAGTGGCCCTTGCCAAAGCGTTTTACTTTTTCTAAATCCTCCTCCGTAGGGGACATTCTGGCTTCTTGTCCTTGAATACTTAACCCGACATCAGGGGAGAAGATAAATTGCCTAGGATTATCCTGCCCTGCAACTTTCTGATAAGGCACATTTGGGCATGAGGATGGGTCCTTCAGAAATTGCCAACCCTCAATCTCTCTTGGGTTTGGAGCAAAATGAAGAGGCGGGGTCAGCCGCGCCAGATTCTCATCGCGTCCATATTCTTTGATCAAGATTTCCCATCCCTGCTGTATCGGCACGAGGATGAATTCGAAACGGCCCCCAAATGGTCTATAGAATCGTTTTCCATGACTCACACGCCCCGAAAATCTCTCAACAAAACGAGGGTACAAAAACCTTCGTTTGAACTCAGTCAACACCAAGCGTTTTATCTGTGATTGGGTGCCGTCAATGCTACCGATGACTTCACCGTTTGAAACGCGAAGCCAATATTCTCCGCAATGTGATAAAGCCAAGCCCCTCCCTGGCTTCGATCCCGGTCCGTTTAATGCAAGGATCCATTCGCTGCCCATTGGAAACTCTTCAAGCACTGGACGACAGTGCATCCCGTCTCCCATTTGAACAATGATACCGGAATCGAGTAATCCCCCTTTTAACGTTTCCAAAACGAGAACGCTCATGGTCGGCGATTGGCCAAGATTGTGGCGGACAATCCTGCCATGAACGACAAGGAGAGCCTCTTTCGATACAGTCATGAAAGGACCGCCCCATGAACAGGAACAGGCGTCTGTAGAATAAGGTAGTCCAAAAGTGAGAATTCCGATCCATAAACATCGTAAAACCATTTTTTTCATGTCATGGCCTCCCCTGTCCTTCTAAGTAGACATAGGGTTGCGACTCAAGGTCTTCTGCAAGACAGGAAAGCAGCGGGTTGTTAGAGAGCCTCCCTCTGCTCAGCGCTTCTCTATAACGTTTTTTAAGAACAGGCCATAATTCTTTCTCCTGCCTTGCCCGCGCAGCCTCAAACCCTGCTCGGAGTCGGTGTGCCTTCAGAAGTTGAAGAAACGGCTCCGTTGACGTTCCCGGATGTTCCTTGAGCCAGAGGTCAATAAAATTTGCTTCCTGAACAGGACCTTCGCTCATGCCCTCCCACTCAGCCACCATAGGGATGGTAAAAGCAAAAGCCTCCGTTTCAGTGCGTACCTTCTCACCCAAGATGACGACTATTTGTTCCGCCAATACGCGCCTCCGGACAAAGGTTGCCTTCTCAGATGTGAAAGGCAGGTCAAACTGCCAGAGATACGAACCCGGAGGGACGGAATCGAGGTACTTCCGTATACATGCCTGCGCCTTTCCGTGGTAACGCTCCGGCTCTATGGCTTTTGCCGGATGCGAGGAAAAGAAAATGATTTGGGAAAGAGAAGGCGTTTTTATGTCAGGCTTCTTGTCTTCAGAGCACCAACCGACATTCAGCCAGCTGGCAATGCCTAAGATACACAGAACAAGAAAGAACAGATAGAAATAATCATTTTTATCCATCATCTGCAACCCCGTTTTCCTTATTCAGTCTAACAATAAGACCAGCCAGAGGCCCCTTTGTGACCGATTGGCTTCAACGGCTGGTTCGCTTTATTTGTAAACTTTTTTCTATGTCCAACCTTAACTATCCAGACCGTAAGCTGCTTGTCCTGAATCGAATATACAATTCTGTAACGACCTTGACGAATACGGTAACGCTCCTCTCCGGTTAGCTTTTCACAGACTGAAGGGCGAGGATTTTCTGCCAACATCTCTATACGATGAAAAATTTTCTCAGCATCTTTTTTGAGCATTGTCATGAAGTCTTTCTCAACTGATTACCTGAAGTAAATGTTATATGCGGCCATCTCGTCTCAGTCTTTTTACCATTTCGTCATAGGCGATCATAGGTTCTCCTGCTCTTTCCTCGAATGCCGCAATATCTTTTAAATCTTCTTTAAGAGCTTCTTTGACGGCATTGTTCACAAGCTCAGATACTGAACAGGATGTTTCAACTGCCTTCAGCCTTAACGCCTTGTGCAGTTCGGGGTCCAAATATACTGTGGCTCTTTTAGCCTGCATAGCCATAATGTCACCTCCCTATGTAACTATGTTACTGTAGCACTATAACGTCACTA
>JAOABT010000350.1 GCA_026418215.1 Clostridia bacterium
TCGCTCGTCGGCAGCGTCAGATGTGTATAAGAGACAGCGCGAGGGCGGTGGCTACCAAGGCCAACGCCAAGGTGGCTATCAAGGCGGTCAGGGCGGCGGCTATCAAGGCAATCGTCCAGGCGGCTATCAGGGTGACAGACCTTACGGCAACCGTCCCCCTTATGATAAGGATGCCAAGCCGGGCGAATTCCGTCGCGATGGCGACAGAGGTCCGGGCGGTCCCCGCGGCAACAGACCGTTAACCATTCCCAAAGTTGCTACTCCGGCGGGTGCTACGGAAGAAAAGGTCTTCACCCGCGGTGAAAGACGTACCTTCCAGACCGTTGAGAAGCAAAAAGAGGAAAAGAAGGAACAAAAGAAGGATACAACACGTACAACACCGGGTACTGCTGAAAAGAGTACCAATATCAGAAAGAAAATTGATACGGTGGTGGGCCACAAGGCCAGTGTTTCCGATATGATGTCCGATGAATTCGTCATCGACGTCTTCTATGACGATGCCGATGAAGCCATCAACGCCAAGAGAGCCGAAAAGAAGCTCAAGAAGGGCAGACTTGAAAAGGAAAAGTATATTCCACCCAAGGCTGTCCTCACCGATATCACCATTGGCGAAAGCATTACCGTTAAGGAATTGGCCGAAGCCCTTAAAAAGACTTCTGCAGAGGTTATCAAGAAGCTCTTCCTTATGGGTATCACAGCGACACAAAACCAGGAGCTGGATTTTGATACTGCTGCCCTTATCGGCGAAGAATTCAAGATCACGGTTCACAAGGCCGTTGTTGTCAGCCAGGAAGACATTCTCTTTGATGACACCGAGGATGATACCGAAAATCTTGTTCCCCGTGCGCCTGTCGTGGTTGTCATGGGTCACGTTGACCATGGTAAGACCTCACTCCTTGACGCTATACGAAGCGCCAACATTGCTGAAAAGGAAGCCGGCGGTATCACCCAGCACATCGGTGCTTATACCGTCAACCTCCATGGACGCGATATTACCTTCCTGGATACCCCCGGTCACGAAGCGTTTACGGCGATGCGCGCCAGAGGTGCTCAGGTTACCGATATAGCTATTCTGGTTGTTGCTGCGGACGACGGCGTTATGCCTCAAACCATTGAAGCAATCAACCATGCCAAGGCTGCAGGCGTTTCAATCATCGTTGCAATCAACAAGATTGATAAGCCCAATGCCAATCCGGATCACGTTAAGCAGGAGCTGACCCAGCATGGCCTCGTTATTGAAGAATGGGGCGGCGACATCATTGCAGTGCCTGTTTCTGCTAAAAAGCATGAAAATATCGACCAGCTTCTTGAAATGGTCCTCTTGACCGCGGATATCCTTGAACTCAAGGCTAATCCCTACAAGCAGGCCAAGGGTACGGTTATTGAAGCCCAGCTCGATAAAAACAAGGGCCCTGTTGCAACCCTTCTGGTTCAGCGTGGTACCTTGAGAGTCGGCGATGCCATTCTGTCCGGTTCGACCTTTGGACGTATCCGTTCCATGGTCAATGACAAGGGCAGAAAGATCAAGGAAGCAGGGCCTTCCATCCCTGTTGAAATTTTCGGCTTATCCGAAGTGCCTGAGGCCGGCGATGTCTTCTATGCCGTAACCGATGAAAAGGTTGCTAAATCCCTTGCTGAAAAACGTAAGGAGCAGACCCGTGAGAAGCATATCGGCAAGGCTAAAATCTCGCTGGATGACCTGTTCAGCCAGATCCAGTCAGGTACCGTCAAGGACCTCAACCTCATTATTAAGGCTGACGTTCAGGGCTCTGTCGAGGCTATCAAGCAGAGTATGGAAAAGCTCTCCAACGATGAGGTCAAGGTCAAGGTTATTCATGGTGCCGTTGGTGCCATCATCGAAGCTGATATAACGCTGGCAGAGGTTTCCAATGCTATCATCATCGGCTTCAACGTTAGACCTTCTGCACAGGTTGCTGAAATGGCTCAAGCCTCCGGCGTTGACATGAGGCTCTACCGTGTTATCTACGATGCGATTGAAGATATTCAGAAAGCCATGAAGGGTATGCTGGCACCGACCTTTAAGGAGGTCGTCAACGGCCATGCAGAAATCCGTCAGCTGTTCAAGGTATCGAATGTGGGCACAATCGGCGGTTCCTATGTTACCGATGGTAAGATCATCAGGAATGCCGATGTCAGAATCATTCGAAACGGCATAGTCGTATTCGAAGGCAAGCTCGCTTCCTTAAAGCGCTTCAAGGATGACGCCAAGGATGTTGC
>JAOABT010000128.1 GCA_026418215.1 Clostridia bacterium
GCTCTGACCAGTGCGGTGATGACCTCTTCTTCCTTCAGAAGGTCCAGTACCTCCCGCGCCTTAAATAAATCGCTGAATTCAGGATAATTCAATATATTAGTCATGCCATCCAAATAAACGTCCGTGGTCTCTATTTTACGGACACATTCCTCAACAGCCTCCAGTATAGGGAAAACTACCTCTGATGGCAGCTGCAGCTCCTGCTGGAGCTCCACCACCATCGGCATGGTGACCTGATCGACGGTTCTGCCCGCCATCAGCTGGTTCAAAGCCGCTGACATCCTGGAAATATGGCTTTCATTAAGTATGCAGTCATGCTTGATAAGCTTGTTATGGACTATTCCTCCGCCGGCCACCACAACAACAAGGATTCTCTTCTCGTCAACCGTGACGAGCTGGATGGACTTAATAATGGCTCTTGCCATTTGTGGTGTCATGATGACCGAGGTATAGCCCGTAATGGTGGAAATAATGGTGCTGGCCCGACGGATGAGCTGATTAAGCTCCTCAATACGGTCATCCATGGCTTTTTTTATCTTGTTGATTTCATCCTGTGCCAGGGTTTGAATCTGCATCAGGTGATCCACATAAAAGCGGTAGCCCTTATCAGAAGGAATACGACCAGCCGATGTGTGAGGTTGAGTGATAAACCCTAATTCCTCTAAATCGGCCATTTCATTACGGATTGTGGCCGAACCCAAGCCGAGCTCATGCTTCCGGGCAATGGTTCTCGAACCGACAGGCTGCGCAAACTGAATATAGTCGTCAATAATTGACTTGAGAATTGCTCTCTTCCTGTCATTGAGCTCCTTTTCCCAGACCATGACCTCACCTCCCGCTGTCAGTTTTATATTGTTAGCACTCTCTTATGTTGAGTGCTAATGCTAATTTAAAAATAGCATTGCGCGTTTTCTTTGTCAAGTGATTATTGACGTTCCTTACGCATTGAGATACTCTATCCGCGGCATGTCCAAATACCTCGCAAACCGCTTTCTGATTGGGTTTTCAGAAAGGACAGCATATGATCCCCTGAAGTGATCTCATCAAGATTTAATCTTCAACAAAAAACCCGCAAGCCACGGCTTACGGGTATTATTTGTAATTTATAAAGTTTTATGAAAGCTATCAGGCCTATCTTTTGAGGATAATAGCCACACGGACGCCTTCGCTGTTCATGTCATCCACTGTCAATCGGCACTTCATGGCGCTGAGCTTCTGTGCTGTCTCCATGTAGCGGCTGTCCTGCTGGATTTCATCGATATCGGCCAGGGCATCCCCTGTAATATCAATGTGAATGGTGCTGCCCTCTTCATAAGCTACGACCTCGATATTCCCGATGCGCTTCGTCTCGTCCTCGCATTCGGCATAGGCCTTTTCAAGCAGAAGCCGCACCAGATCCCCCAAAGGTAAGGCAATGCGATCCGCGACCTCTTTGTCGACTTCAATATTTTCACCCATTGTTGAGAACATGACCTCGAGATGGTTTTCCTCAATAATGGAGCAGGCCGAGCGGGTCAGCTTTTGGAAGGCCTGCTGAAGCGTAACCATCCTAAGCTCCTTTAGAATATTTTTCACATCGGTAATCAGATGATAGGCCTTCGATGACTCTATGGTAAGCGCATCATTGCTTCCGAAGCGGAGCACGGCCTCATCCTTGACCGAATCATAGATACTGCTGACGTTCTGAATTATACCGATTATCTGATCCAGCCGCTCCAGCGGAATCTTGACATACTGGTCGCCGGAGCCTGTATTCCGTACCTTCTGCATGCGGATGGCCTTTATGATATCTGAAGCATCTACCTTCTTCTCTCTTAAAACGATCTCACCGAATTTCATTTTACCGTAGACGCTGTTCTGCTTCTTTAAAATGTCCTCGACATCGGCTCTGTCCATAGCCCCTTCCTGGACAAGGATTTCGCCGATTCTTGACTCCCGCTCCATAGGCTGGCGCACCTCAAGCATGATGTCCTCCTTGTTCTTTTTCATGCTTTGGACATGGCGTTCAACTTCTCCTGAAAACTGGCTGTCAGTCATTATCTTATTGTTATTGGAAAGCTTTTTAATAAAGTTTACCGAGTCCAGAACCAGATTAATGATAGTCTTTGCTACGACAGGACTGTATTTTCGAACGACCTCCAAAAGCTCTTCTGTTCCAGTCACAATTCTCGAGCTTGTGGCATCGTTCAAAAGACCCGCAAGGCCTCTGATGGTATGAAAGCTGCAATAGATAGAATTGAGATAGTCCTTGTTGCCGGGGTCCATTTCAAGGTTCACAAGCTCCAGCTCTATATCCTCAAGTATCTCCCGAATCTCGCTAAGGAAGTCTTCCATGTAGCTTTTGCTTATTTCCGCAAGCCCTGGCACTGTAGAAGCAATATCCTTATCATCTTTAATATCCATGTTGCGTGCCTCCCGTATTCCAACCCTATCCCTTTGGGCAGAAAAATTAAATAAACTGAATAAAAACCTGGTTTGCAAGATCCAATCCCTTTGCTGTTAATCTTATCACAGAGCCCTTTTGCTCAACAAGCTTCTGCATGGTCAGCGCCGATAATTCTTTACTGAACTTGCTGGCGACATCTACACCAAATGTATGGGATACCTCTGATAAATCAATACCCATGTTGAGCCGCAGTCCCAGGATGATTGCTTCAGATAGCGCTTCCTCTTTGGAAATGGCATTTTCTTCGGTTATGACCGGTGTTCCCTTTTGGATGCCCGCGATATAATCCCGGACATCAGGCGTATTGGCATACCGCAGCTCATCTGTAAAGGAATGAGCACCGGCACCAAGTCCAATGTATTCGCCCCGCTCCCAGTAATTCATATTATGTTTGCAGACATACTGAGGTTTCGCGAAATTCGAGATTTCATATTGCGGAAAACCTGATGCCATAAACTTTTCAACGGCGTAGTGATACATGCACCGATCAAGCTCGTCGTCCATCTCGGAGAGCTTCCCCTCGTCCCTTAAGCTGCCAAAAACCGTATGCTCCTCAATTTTAAGGCTGTAGCACGATAGATGCGTCAGCTCGAACGCCATAAGCCTTTGAACGGTCTCATGCCAGTCGTCCATGGTTTGTTCGGGAATTCCAAATATAATATCGGCATTTATGTTGATAAAACCATGCTTTTGTGCAAGATAAACAGCCTGCTTGAAATCCTCAAAGGTGTGGATGCAGCCAAGGGCTTTTAAGAGCCGGTCCTGCCCCGCCTGGAGGCCCATGCTGAGCCTGTTAATGCCCACTTGCCTGTATACCTTGAGCTTTTGCGCATCCAAGGTTCCCGGGTTTGACTCAATGGTAGTCTCACAACCCGGCACAAGGGTGAACCTGGCATGAATGGCTTCAAAAATCCGGTTAATGTCTCGGGTAGCCAACAGTGACGGCGTACCACCGCCAATAAAGATGGTTTTGATGGCTCTGCCGCTGTAAAGCTCCCCTTTGTCATTAAGCTCTTTGATGAGCGCATCGACGTATGCTTCCCAATAAGCCTCCATATGGGCATAGGATGGAAAATCACAGTAATAGCACTTCTGCTTGCAGAAAGGAATATGGATGTAGAGGCCCATTTCACGACTTTTGTTTTTAGGCTGATTCATATTAGCATCCTCACCGGCAGTTTCATCGATTTCATGATACAGGCTTTAGCACATAAGCTTATGGGGGACGAGTTACACATAAAAAGCTTTAAGTAGGAATAAGCCTTTTGGGAACGGCATTTCTTCAGTATTGCGACGGACTAATCT
>JAOABT010000167.1 GCA_026418215.1 Clostridia bacterium
AGGACTCCCAGTTGGTCTCCTCCGGTTTTCCAAAAAAGGGCTTGGGGTTTCCGAGCCCCTTCTTTTTGCCGGCAATTCTAGCCCAAAGGCTTCCTGAGATAGGATTTTCGATGCTCATTTTAGGGGCCGTGCGATAATCACCCAACGTCGCGTTATCGGTCATGCATCCGTTTGTCACAATGCACAGATCTCCCTCATTGAGCTTGATGACGCCCTTCTCGCCATTCTGATCATAATGGATGGCCGTAACGGTGATCCCCTCCCCATCCTTAAAATCAAGATCGGTAACAGCCACCTTGATGCTAAAATCAACACCGGCCTTATCCAGATAGGCTTTCATGGGAAGGATAACCGAATCATACTGGTTATAGGGGGTTCGCGTGACGCCTTCAAGGGTTTCGATCCTAGAAAACTCGAAGATCATGCGGTTCATGTAACGCTTAAGCTCAAAAAGGCTGGACCACTTCTGGAAGGCAAAGGTAGTCTGCCACATGTACCAGAAATTTGTTTCAAAGAAATGAGGGCTGAACCAATCGCTTATCTTAAGGTTATCAAGCTTTTCCTCAGGTGTTCTCATGAGCTTGAGAAGCGCCATACGGTCGGCCTGGTTGAAACCCATGGAATGGACGTCCAGTATCTCGCCGTTCTTATTGATAAGACGGGCTTTGGCGCGCGTCGGGTGTGCATGGTCGAAGGCCAAAATCTCCTCGCTGACCGAAACACCCTCCCTTTCTATGGACGGAATAGAATAAAGAAGCTCCCAGAAATTCTCGTAGGTCTCTTCATTCAGCATTCTTCCGCCGCGGCAAACGAAGCCCCTATCCGGCTCGCCGATGCCGTCATTGCTTCCGCCCAGAATAGGCAGCCCTTCAAGGATATGAATGTTCTTGCCCGGGAATCCGCAGTCCCTGATCAAATAAGCGGCACCGGACAGTGAAGCCAGACCTCCGCCTACAAAATAAACCTGTTTGTTTTCATATTCTTTCATCATACAGACCTCCCTTAAATCATCAAAGCATTTAAGCTCCCAACACACTCAATATAGGCCTTTTAAGAGCATTTCGGTATCATCAAAGGAAAGCGGCTGTATGAAATTGAAACGAATAAGGTAAGGTGTATAAATTTTAGACGAATTACAAGAAGTGTATAAAAAAGACTCCGGTCAAATGAAGTCTAATACAAACGGCTCGTATTGCTGGTTTTCGTATGATTAAAGCCATAAAGCTCTCAAAACTCAACTTAAGAGAGTGACCCCTTCATCTGTAAAATAACCGTCGACCTCGTTTATTAATTAGCTTTTTCGTAGCGAATGTAAACTTGCAACAACTTGAAGGGTGAGACATAAAAGGAAATGAGCAGTTTCAGCTGCTGTTTGAACACTAAAAAGTCGTATTCTGCTTTTTCTCATATCTTTGGAGGGCTTTTATGAAGTTTCCCTCGACCAATTCACTGAGCTTTTCAATGATGCGCTCCGGCTCCTCCTTCATGCCATCATGCATCCACTGAATGACCAAGCCGATAAACGCCAGCGTGTAAAAATTGGCGATGAATTTCTTATCCTCCTCCAAAACCTTCATCTTGGCTGAAACCTCGTTGACAACCCCGATAAGAAGGTCATAGGTCACAGCATACAGATACGTGTCAAGATGATTGCGTCCGAGCGAATGGAGCGTGTTGAGGCAGAAGGTTTTATTGCTTTCAATATATTGAAAAACCTTCAAAAAGCCGTCTGTCCACGTGCTGTAGGTCCTGTACTGGGCGATGCTCTCAATGGCTTCAGTCTTATAGATCCAGTCCAACAGCTCGAAGATATCCTGAAAATGATAATAGAAGGTCTGCCTGTTGACCCCGCAGTGATCCACAATATGCTTGACGGTTATTTTGCTGAGGGGTGTTTTTCGCATGAGCTCTTTCAAGGACTGGGCAAGGGCTCTTTTCGTGATGACTGAGCTTGGCATAGGCTACCTCCCTTTATCCCGTTTAATCACACTTTTTATAGCTCGGCGAATACTTTGCAGCGAGCCGGATAGCCTCAATCATACTAACGGGGCTGGCAATGCCCTGGCCTGCAATATCAAAGGCCGTTCCATGATCTACGGAGGTTCGCAGGAACGGCAGACCGATGGTGACGGCAATGGTTCGCTCAAAATCCAGGGTCTTGGTTGCAATATGGCCTTGATCATGATAAAGGGACAAAACCGAATTGTACCGGCCTTG
>JAOABT010000185.1 GCA_026418215.1 Clostridia bacterium
GGTCCACGCTTGGCGTGTCAAACAGCCGTTGAGGCGATTTCTCGATAGCCTCCAAAGCCTTTTCGTATTCCTTATCATGGATCAGCTTCTCCAATGATTCATTAAAAGGAAGGCGGTTCATCATGATCAAAACCTCGGCAATCTCTATGAAAAGCTCTTATAGGCACTACTATACCCCAATAAGCCGGATATTGGCAACTATAGGGTTTTGGCTGAAGGACATCATAAAAAAACCGTATCTAATAATACAGACACCTAAAGGTGATGAGCTATGTACGAATTATTAAACTTGTTCGGGAATGAGAGTCAGGCTAAAATCAAATTGATAAAAAATTAACGAACATACATGTATACAATATACAGTTTGCGGGGTGCGAAAGATGTGTCAGAATCATAACTATTGCAATATTGACGAGATACTCGAACGCTATGGCAACAGAAAATCTGCGTTGATTGCAGTGCTCCAGGAGATTCAAAATACCTACAAGTATCTGCCTGAGGATGTCCTGGAGTACCTGTCAAAAAAGATGGAGATCACAACCTCCAAGATTTTCAGTGTGGCGACCTTTTATGAGAATTTCTCTTTAGAGCCTAAAGGCCGTTACATTATAAAGATCTGTGATGGTACGGCCTGCCATGTCAGAAAATCCATCCCCATTCTGAATGCCTTGAGAAAAGAGCTGGGGTTAAGCGAAAGCAAGCATTCAACCGACGACATGCTGTTTACGCTGGAAACGGTGTCCTGCCTTGGCGCATGCGGGCTGGCTCCTGTTATCACCATCAACGACAAGGTTTATGCCAAGATGACTCCTGAATCAGCCATTGAGGTCATTTCGGGCATTAGAAAGGAGCATTCGGATGAAAATCAGGGATAGTAAGGAATTTATGGCTTTTGCGCAAGGCTTCTCGGACAGCCTGGACAAGCAGAAGACCAAGGTGCTTGTCTGCGCAGGAACGGGCTGTGTTGCCGGAGGCTCACTTGATATCTATCAAAAGCTTCGAAGCATGGTGGAGCAAAGGAATCTTTTGATTGACCTGGAGCTTGAGACTGAAAAGGAAGGTATCGGCGTCAAGAAAAGCGGCTGCCACGGCTTTTGCGAAATGGGGCCCTTGGTCAAGATTGAGCCCTATAACTACCTGTATGTCCGGGTCTCTCTGGAGGACTGCGAAGAGATCGTAAAGACAACTCTGATTGAAGGCAAGCCTGTTGAAAGGCTGCTCTACAGCTTTGAGGGTAAGACCTACCCCACTCAGGAGGAAATCCCTTTTTATAAAAAGCAAACGAGGCTTGTGCTGGACCACTGCGGCACCATCGACGCCGAATCCATTCGGGAGTATATGGCTAAGGGCGGCTATGAGACATTTGTCAGCATGCTCTCCGACAAGACCCCCGAGGAAGTCTGTAAGATCGTTTCAGACTCCAGCCTGCGGGGCCGCGGGGGCGGGGGTTATCCTGCCGGGCGAAAGTGGCAGCAGGTGCTCTCACAGCCCAGCGAGGTCAAGTATGTCGTCTGCAATGGGGATGAGGGTGATCCCGGAGCCTTTATGGACCGGAGCGTCATGGAGGGCGACCCGCACCGCGTGCTCGAAGGCATGCTGATTGC
>JAOABT010000189.1 GCA_026418215.1 Clostridia bacterium
GCTCGTCGGCAGCGTCAGATGTGTATAAGAGACAGGCTGCCAAACAGGCCTCCGCCTCTTTTTCGGAGCTCGGTGGTGTCCAGGCGCAGTCTGCAGCACATCGATACGGCATCCTCAGGGGAAAGATCGGAATTGACGTAATTTGCAAAATACGGAATGCCGTACTTGCAGGTGATCTTCATGAAGCCTTCCACTGCGGGGCTATTCCAGTCAAATTCCCTGGTAATGTTGAGGGTCGGAATGGGGAAGGTAAAGACCCTGCCCTTGGCATCCCCCTCAAGCATAACCTCACAGAAAGCCTTGTTGATGATATCCATCTCAGCCTGGAAGTCTGCGTACTTATCGTTCGTGTATTGGCCTCCGTAAATAACAGGCTCATCCTTCAAGGTGTTGGGCACCGTAATATCGAAGGTTAAATTGGAAAAGGGGCACTGAAAGCCAACTCTGGTGGGAACATTGATGTTGAATATGAATTCCTGAATACACTGCTTCACCTGATGGTATTCAAGCTTATCATAACGGACAAACGGGGCGCAATAGGTGTCAAAGCTGGACCAAGCCTGTGCTCCGGCTGTTTCGCCCTGGGTTGTAAAGGTCGAATTGACGATTTGGCCTAAGAAGCTTCTCAGATGCTTAGCGGGCTTGCTTTCAACCTTGCCTGCCACGCCTCCGAAGCCGTCAAGAAGGAGCTGTCTTAAATCCCACCCTGCACAGTAGGCTCCGAAAAAGCCTAAATCATGAATATGGCACTCGCCGCTTTCATGGGCCTCGCGGACCTCATCGGGATAGATTTCATGCAGCCAGTAATTTTTGGTGAAGGTTTCTCTTATGTAATTATTAAGACCGTTAACACTCTTCTGAGTATTGGCGTTCTCTTGTATTTTCCAGTCCTTGTCGCCCAGATAGTCCCCAAACATGTTAATGGTGGCGCCGATGAGGGCGTTGATCTCTCTGGCACTCTTTCGTTTTTCACGATAAAGGATGTAGGTCTTGGCCGTTTTGGCATGGCCTTCCTCAATAAGTACATATTCAACGAGGTCCTGAATCTGCTCGACCTCGGGAATTTTTCCTTTGTACCTTTCATTGGCTATTGCTACAACCTTTTCGCAAAGCTGCTGGGCCAAATTAAAGTCGTTTCCTCCGCAGGCTACTGCTGCCTTGAAAATGGCAGATGAGATTTTCTCAGGAGCAAATTTCTCGACGCTACCGTCTCTCTTACGTATCTTTTCAATCATTGTGATTGCCTCCTGCTTTGGTTCGTTGAGATCAACATCTCGACGTGAACAAGTTTATCATACACAATATATAGTGTCAATCCATCTTTTACTAGATTTTTTGTGCAAAATGACGGAAGCCTTACCACATAAGCCTTTGGCTCCCCTCCTCCAAATCGACACCTTTCCATATTTAGGTGAATTGTCATGACAGCACTACGACATATTGTGTAAAATGTCATTTGTCAATAATCACGAAGACCCTTTTATTTCTAGGCTCTTGTGGCTTTTTAAATATTGTGCCGCCCATTCGACAGCTTGGGGTTTAAAAGAAAAAAACGCGACAAGAAATGACGCGTTTTTAACTTTGTGCAAGTTGACGAATAGGTCTTTGGTCCCTGTTTTTATGGGTCTATTGTGCAGATAGAATTTTACAGAGTGTTCTAGTAGAGTTAAGGTGTAATGTCCTGTTTTCTCAGGCATTTTAGGTTTTCACAGGCATCCCGTGTATTAAACAAGAAGCGTGTCCAGAATACCCTGCTCGGCCAGGCTCACATACCTGTCACCGGCAACAATGATATGGTCGACCACATGAATGGAAATGGGCTTCATGGCCTGACAGATTTTCCGGGTGACATCGATATCAGCATGAGAAGCCTTGAGGCTGCCTCCCGGGTGATTATGGGAAAGGATGATGCTGTTGGCCTTATGGCGAAGGGCTGTTTCGACTATGATCCTGGGATAAACCGGCGCCTCATTGATGGTACCCTCATGGACCATTGAAGCATGGTTGACACGGTTTTGGGAGTCCAGGCAGATGACAAAGAAGCACTCATAAATGCGGCCGGCAAACAAAGAAACAGCAAAATTCCCCGCCTTGGAGGAGGAATTGAGAATCGGCCTGTCACCCCACTTTTGCCGCAAATACCTACGGGACAGGGGGGCCACCAGGGAAATAAGCACCGCCGTATTCAGGCTGATCTCACAGCGCCGGGATATATCCCGCGGGTCGGCCTCCAGAAGGTCATGAAGCGTTCCGAATTCCTTTATCATGCGATGCGCCAGCGTATTGGTATCGCGCTTTGGGATGCAGTAAAACAATAGCAGCTCAATGATTTCATGGTCACAGAAGCCATCCAGCCCCTCCTCAAGATACCGCTCCCTGACTCTTTCCCTGTGACCCTCATGAACATTTATCTCAGCCATAGGATAATTCCTTCCTGTTTATCAATAGAAAATAGCATTTACTTATATTGTTTTCGTTAGCATTATTTTACTATTTATTCAGCTCAATTTCCATGTTCAAACAAAATTTTTATCTGACCCTATCAAATTCTAAGAGACCTGCGCATGTTTTAGCAGAAAGGCAAAAAGCTTTAACGGTCTTGATAAAACTAAGAAAAATCAAAATTTGAGGTGATTTCCTTCAAGGGGGTAAGTGGTGTGTTGTCATTTGCAAGGCTTGAAAAAAGTAACACCGGGCAGTCTGTAAAAAAAGTTGAGGATCTCGTGCTCAGCATCCAAAAGGGTAACCTTCCGCTCAGAGAGCAGCTCATTATGGAGTACAAGCCCTTCATCCTTAACTGTGTCGCAAAATACACCCAAAACTATCAGGGTATCGACAGTGATGAGTTCAGCATTGCGTTGATCGCTTTCAATGAGGCCATCAATGCATTCAAGATTGTAAGAGGCATGTCCTTTCTGGGATTCTCAGAGCTGGTGATCAAGAACAGGTTAGCCGATAATGCCCGGAGAAACAAAAGCCAGAGAAATGTTATTCCCTTTACGTGTCTTGAGCCTGAAGCGGCGGATGAATCAGCCAGGCCCTATGAGGTTGGTTCTGAGGACCCCTCCTTCCAGAGACTTGAGTTTGCGGAGGAAATCAAAGCATACTCTATGAAGCTTTTAGAGTATGGGATTAAGTTCAAAGAGCTTATACGGCTGTCGCCCAAGCACAAGGATACCCGACGACGCCTTGTGAGCCTGGCTCAGACCCTCTATCATAATAAGCCCCTTCTTTTTAAGCTTAAGAAATCCAAGCAGATTCCTATTCAAGAGCTTCTTGATCTGTCCTCGGTATGCCGGGGCACCATTGAGCAGAACCGAAAGTACATTATCGCCTTGGTTTTGATTCTGGACAGCCATTTGGAAACCTTAAAAGGCTATATTGACGTCTCTTATGAAGGAGGTGTTGTCCATGACGACTAAAGCAACTGTGCTAAAGCTGTCTCTTTTGACAGCTACCGTTATGACTGAGGAATGTGAGTTTAAAAGAATACTGCGAGCCCCGGGCATGGAAATCGGCACAGAAACTGTTATTAAGCAGCGTGTTTCAAAGACAGAAACAGCAGAGCAAAATACAAGGCCCGTGCCATTTCTGAAGCCCTATCCGGCAGCAGGCGGACTGGCTTTAATTGCGGTCTTCTTGTTCATTGCGTTTAATCTCATTAAAGGTATGTTTGTTACGGGGCCCCAGGTTTTCGCCTACATTGATGTTGATATTAACCCAAGTGTTTCGTTTGCTATTGATGCCAACAGCCATGTTCTCAGTGTCAGTCCCCTGAATGACGACGCTAAGGAGGTCCTTAAGGGAACAGATTTCAAGGGTCAGCCTATTGATGAGGCCATAGTAGCCCTGACCCAAAAGGCACAGGCCATGGATTTTGACTCCTCCTTCGTTCTGGTCTCCGGCACTGTTGAGGCGGACAATTCAAAAGCCTTACCAAGCGATAAATTGCAAAGCATCCTTTTATCTATTGTCAACAACGACAAGCTCAAGGATTTTGAAATTGTCAGCCAGGCCGTCAGTGTCTCTCCCGAGCTTGAGGAGGCTGCAAGGAAAAACGGCATTTCTCTTGCTCGGCAAGCTGCCTACTTGAATGCCATTCGAAAGGGTCAGGAGGTTTCTCTGGAGGAAATCCGATCCTCCAAAACGTCGGAAATCTTTATGATACTGAGTTCAGATGAGGGCTCAGAAGGCATGGGCCAAAACGGGGAAAACGTGTCGGAGGTCATCACACCTGATAGTCAGGCAGCTCAGACGCCATCCGTTATGACAACGCCCACAGCCATTACTCCTTCTTCTGTAGAAAGTGCCCAAACTACAGCTTCTGATCCCTCCTCGACAGCTACAGCTTCACCGACACCTACACCTACACTTACACCTGCGCCTACACCAAAACCGGAGCCAACCCCTAAGCCGGAACCAACCCCAGCTCCCGAGCCGACTCCTCCGCCTAAGCCCCAACCGGTGCTCAAAGCTACGGTCAAGGCAACAACCCTGGACGGCGGTATCCGGCTTACTTGGAACAAGGTCAGCCGTGAAGGCTTCGTCTACTATAAGGTGGTTATGTCTAAATGTAATGATACACCGGTTTACCCGGATGACGGCTATATCACCTACATAACGGATGTCAATCAAACCAGCTATACGGTAAGGCCCTATGACACCTATAACGGAGGAGATTTCGGCGGAGAGGTCAAACCAGGAGAAGCTTACTACTTCAGCATCACAGCCGTTTATGATGAGCGCAGGATCAGAGGAAATGCCGTTCACGTCAAGATGCCGGGAGAACCTCAAGCCCAGGCTGAGGAGCCTATGGCTCAGAGCCTGACACTTACGTCCAAGGTGCAGGACGGTAAGCTCGTATTAAGCTGGAATCCTTTAAACTCCAACGGCTTCTATTACTATAAGGTTGTGATATCCAAGAACAATCCCGACCCGGTTTACCCCGACGACGGCTACCTCTATTACTTCAGTGAAATTGACCATACCTCGGCCGTCATCAATCCCGAGGATTGCTATAACGGCGGCGATTTCGACGGACAGCTCATTTCCGGTGAAACCTATTACTTCGGCATCACGGCCGTCTATGAAGGCAAGAAGATAAGGAGCAATGTTCTCACCCTTACCTGCCCTTGACAAATCATTTCATTAGATCCTCCTACAAACAGCGAAGGAGTCGGATTATTTCCGGCTCCTTCGCTGCTTTATTCTTCGAAGCTGAATCGGGTTGGAACGAGCGCATAGGGTCCTATCAATACGTATTTTTATGGAGATGCGTTTCCAGACTAGTATGAAGATCATGTTCGATAGGGTGTATCCGTGCTGGCTTCATTATCTGGAGCATTCATTTTCCGCTACCAGTCCGTGCTTCCGATCTTATCGATGGCCTTTTTGAGCCGCTCCACCCCATCTATTATAGCCTTTACCTTAAGGTGTCCGAATCCCAGGATGAGGGTGCTGCAGTCCGAAGGCCCGTCGATATTGATAATCGGATAAGCACTCAGCCCTGATACCGCATTCAGCAAAAGCAGCCCTGCTGCCTTCACCGAACCGAAGACCGGGAAAGCTTGCGGCAATATGGAGGCCAGAGCCTGAGCCATTGATCCGGACTGCCTCCCCGAAAGTATCCTTAAGAGCACGGCAAAGCGT
The DNA here is from genome assembly GCA_026418215.1 of Clostridia bacterium. Lineage (GTDB taxonomy): Bacteria > Bacillota > Clostridia > DSM-8532 > DSM-8532 > DTU059. The sequence goes on from JAOABT010000189.1 coordinate 5,650, forward strand.
TTGCATCTTCTTTTGTAAAGCTTGCAGACAGTATGAATACGCCGGACATAGGCCCCCTGTTCAATAAGTCGTGCGAGCGCCCTTTGATCCATAGCATTGACGCTTCGATTCAGGAGCCGTTGAAGCTTTTTTGCCTGGGGCAAAAGCTTTTCGGGTAAAACCATATAGCCCAGCCGACACCCCGTTTCAAGCGCTTTTCATCTCATCGTGGGCATTTTTCAAGAGCTCTGTGATAGCAAGCTTCTGAGGGCAATGGGACTCGCAGGCTCCGCAAGCGATGCATTTATCCGCACCCCGGCCATTATTGGCCACAACAAGGCTGTAAAACATTCTTCCGAATTCCGTCCAGTCTGAAAGCGCGGCATCGTTGTAAATCTTGAATATCTCGGGAATGTTCACACCCATAGGACAGGGCATGCAGTAGGCGCAGCC
>JAOABT010000266.1 GCA_026418215.1 Clostridia bacterium
AGATGTGTATAAGAGACAGCCTAACACAGCCGTGGGAAGCTCTGAGGCATTTATCTTGATGACTGCGATATCCGTTTTAGGATCGCGGCCGATAACCGTTGCCGCATAGGGCTTTCCTTCCTGATTGGGGAGGACGACCTCTATCTTAGCGCTGGGGGCAATGGTTTTGTTGCTGCTTCCGAGCATAGCTGACTCTATAACGTGGTTGTTGGTGATGATGTAGCCGTCATTACGGTAGATGATGCCTGAACCCTGTTCCTGGTTCTTCTGAGTTCCAAAGAAGGCATCGCTGTATTGATAGGTAACATTGATGCCTACGATTGCAGGCCCAACCTTTTCGGCAACGGCCGAAGCCACCGATGTAGATTTGTCAACGATTTCGATTTGCTTGCTGCTGCCGGTTCCCTCCTTGACAAGCGTATTATTCGGAGAGCTGTAGCCCCCTGTTCCGCTGTTATAGGTGTGCGGCAAGCCGAAAGTGAAATAGGCTCCTACAACACCTCCTGTTAAAAGAGAGCTTAACAAAGCCACTACGATAAGAGGAACAAGCATCCCCTTTAATCTTCCCTTTGCAGGCTTTTTATAGCTTTCGTTGTAAAACGAGGAGGTTTTCAAATCATCGTAACGGTCTTCAATGGTATTTGTGTTAGTGAAGCTTGCCTGCTCATGACTTTGAACTGGCGTTTCCATAGATGTATAGCTGTTATCATTTGGGATAACACTATGAACATCCCCTTCCGAATAGGTATGATTGTTATCATGGTTGAACTCATCCATTACTTTTGTATCTCCTTTCTGTGATTGATTTGATGAGTTTATTATAGGTCGCAATTTTGACGTACATATGAATAAAATGTTAACTTTAGTATGGCTCAACCTTGGAGACGCTACGCAGGGTAAAAATGAAACGTGAGCCATACCCTTCTTGGCTTTCCACTTTAATGGTCTCGTCATGGGAGACAAGAATGTTTCTCACAATGGCAAGACCCAGACCCACGCCCGATTTATCCATGCTACGCGATTTATCTGTTTTGTAAAACCTTTCAAAGATATAGGGAAGCTCCTCGGCTGGAATACCTTTCCCATTATCCTCAACGCTAATAATGGCCTTATCCTTTTCCACAAAGGTTTTCACCTTGATTTCGCCATTTTGCTGTGTGAATTTGACAGCATTTTGAAGCAGATTCAGGATAACACGCTGAATAGCCTCCTTATCCGCTCTCACATACATGCGCTCTGTTTCAAAATCAGCTGTAAATTCCAGATTTTTCTCCTCAAAAAACTGCTGAAGGCTGATAACGCTGCGGCGGATCAGCTCGTGTATATCAAAGTCGGTAAGCTTTAGCTGGACCTCGCCGGCCTGCATTTTAGCCAGGTCAAGAAGGTCGTTGACCAGATTCTGCATGCGCCTGACCTCATCTCTTACAATAGAGAGGTAATCCGCTTGCCGCTCTGAAGGAATCACACCATCGAGGATACCTTCGATAAAGCCCTTGATGGTCGTTATGGGCGTTCTGAGCTCATGACTGACGTTACTGATAAAGTCCCTGCGCATCTGCTCAATATTTTCAAGGGCCACCACCATGTTATTGAAGCTTTCAGAGAGCTCTGAAATCTCATCCTTGCCTTTAACCGTAAGTCTTTCAGTAAACTCACCCGATGCGACACGCCTCGCCATCTGCTTCATCTGATGGAGGGGCTTCGTAATCCTTCTGGAAAGGAGGGTGACAAACAGGAGCGCAATCGCAGCGCCAACGGCACCGGATGCAAAAAAGATCCAGAGAATGGAGTACTTTGTTTTATAGATAGACGGAATCTGCGTGTGAACAAGCACCATGCCCTGCGCTTCAGAATCATAGGGCGGAATATGGCGAATGGTAAATCCCTGGCCGTATGTCAGCCACTCAACGCCGGTATTTTTAAACAATCCCAAGAAGTCACCCTGCTTATAATGGAGCGAGGGGTCGTACTGTCTCTCGTCAGGCAGCTTGGGAAGTCCGTCTTCAGTTGTTTCCAGCTTATTTTTCACACTGCTCGGAATATCAGATGATAGGAGGATGGCCCCGTCGGTCCGAACAATCCATATGACCGAATCGGTATTCCTGGCCAGCGTCTGTATAAAGCTTTCATAAAGATGAGGATCTCGTATTTCATTGCTTTTGAGGTACACCTCCAGGGCGTTGATGACACGATCCCCGGTGTTTTTTAGCTGCTGAGACTTCTGATCGGCCACAAACTGGTGAAGCCCGGCGTTCATGAGAACACCCGTCACGGTAAAGCTTATGACAAGCACCAATATGATGATGGAGAGCACTTTACCGAAAACAGTTCTGATCATTATTTCACCTCAAATTTGTAGCCCACGCCCCAAACGGTTTTAATCTGCCACTTGTAATCGCCGGCTTCGAACTTTTCTCTGAGCCGCTTGATATGGACGTCTACGGTTCTTGTATCCCCATAGAAATCAAAGCCCCAAACATTCTCCAGCAGCTGCTCTCTTGTAAAAACCTTGTTGGGGTTGGCTGCAAGAAAATACAGAAGCTCCAGCTCCTTTGGAGGCAGCTCCAGATCATTTCCGTTGAGCTTAACCGTATAATTGGATTTATTGATGACAAGGCCGGGAAAAACAAGCTGCTGCGGCACTTCCTCATGCCGGTCATAGCGCCTTAGAACCGCCCTAATACGTGCAATAAGCTCCTTGGGCTCGAAGGGCTTAACCATATAGTCGTCGGCTCCAAGCTCAAGGCCCAGCACCTTGTTAAAGGTTTCATCCTTCGCTGAAAGCATGATGATCGGTATGGCGCTCAGCTTCCTGATTTCACGGCATACCTGCCAGCCATCCATACCGGGAAGCATGATATCCAGAATGACAATATCAGGGGCTTTGTCCTTAAAGATATCCAAGGCTTTCTTGCCATCGTAGGCAACTGAAACCTGAAAATTATCCTTCTCAAGATAAATTCTGATAATTTCACAAATATTGATATCGTCATCAACGACTAATACATGGGCATTTCCGTTCATAGGTCATACCGCCTTTTCAACCAGTATTATTCCCAGCTTTAGGCTGTCATGCCGGGTCCTTGGTTCACTGTTGACAGGTTTTTGAAGATTAACAGATCAATTATTACGTAACTTAAGGCTAAATTCAAGCTAACATCAGTGAATAAATCATGAAATTTCTATGAATGAAGTTATTTGGCCAAAGAGTAGCGACTTATATGATAAAGATCAATTGCAGTATCTGGTAACGACCGTTATCTACATAGGCTGAAGAAAGGTAGCGTCAGGAACCAATACTTATTTGCCCGTTGAGCTGGGAATGTTCTATAT
>JAOABT010000267.1 GCA_026418215.1 Clostridia bacterium
GTCCATGCTCAACTATTCAAAAGCAGCTGCCACCGAAGAGCAGACCCTGCAGGCACCCCCTCAGGAATTTAATACCGAGGAATACGGAAAAATCGTTGAAAGAGGCTTTACATCACCGTTATCCGAACCCCTGTCCACATTTTCAATTGATGTGGATACGGCGTCCTATGCCAACATGCGGCGCCTTGTCATGAACCACGAGCAAGTACCACAGGATGCTGTCCGCATTGAAGAAATGATTAACTATTTCCAATATGATTACCCCGAACCACGGGGAGACGTGCCTTTCGCAGTGTATACTGAAATGGCGTCATGTCCTTGGAATCAGGAGAATCAACTGCTGCTCATTGGACTTAAGGGGAAAGAAATCCAAACCCAAGAAATACCGCCCTCCAACCTTGTCTTTCTCCTTGACGTATCGGGTTCCATGGAGGATTCCAACAAACTCCCGCTTGTCAAGGAAGCTTTTGTGAAGCTTGTTGAAAATTTAAGAACTTATGACCGTATTTCCATCGTCACCTATGCCGGTAGTGAAAGCATTGTACTGGAAGGTGCAACGGGTGAGGATAAGCTAAAAATCACAGATGCCCTTAATAATCTTCAGGCGGGTGGTTCTACTGCCGGAGCGCGCGGCATTGAAACGGCCTATGAGCTCTCCCAGAAATATTTTTTGAAGGATGGGAATAACCGCGTCATTCTTGCAACCGATGGCGATTTTAATGTAGGTGTTTCAAGCGAAGGCGAGCTTAAGAGGCTAATAGAGCAAAAGCGTGACCAAGAGATTTATCTTTCCGTTTTAGGCTTTGGCTATGGAAATATCAAGGACAATAAGATGGAAACCTTGGCTGATAACGGCAACGGCAATTACGCCTATATTGACTCGGTTCTCGAGGCCAAAAAGGTATTGGTTGAGGAAATGGGCGGAACGCTTTTTACCATTGCCAAAGACGTCAAGCTCCAGGTTGAATTCAATCCCGAAAAGGTGAAGGGTTATAGGCTCGTGGGCTATGAAAACAGAATGCTCAATACCGAAGATTTTAATGACGACACAAAGGATGCAGGTGAAATGGGTGCAGGCCATCGTGTAACGGCCTTGTATGAAATTATTCCCTCAGGCTCTGCTCAGGAAGTCGATCAAAGCAATCTGAAGTATCAGAAGATTGAATCCACCGGCAGCAGCGAGTGGATGACCATCCATGTGCGCTATAAAGAACCGGATGAAAATACAAGCAAGCCCTTAAGCTTTGCAGTTTCCAAGAACGAAGAGACGTCCAGCACGTCTGAAGATTTTGCCTTTGCCTCTTCAGTGGCTGAATTTGGGCTTATCTTGAGGGATTCAGAGTTCAAGGGGAACGCAAGCCTTGAGGGCGTGTACAAAAGAATCGTCAATCTTCCCTCAGTTCAACAGGACGTCTATAAGGCAGAATTTCTGAACATTGTAAAAAGACTGATGGAATAACATCATCTATGAAAGGGGCTGTCTCAAATGGTCTGAAAATACCGTTTTGAGATAGTTTCTTTTTTTATGTGGCGATACTTTAAGGAGTATAGCCCGGTCTCTGCATATTAGAGTAAAAAGTTCATTAATTCGTGTATTATTGACGGTTTAACACGGAGATACTTGTATGAGACAAGCCAATGGTATAAACTGATACTAAAAAGCATGGGAGAAAATTCTAGCGTCTTGGAGGTCGTGTTATGTTAAAAAAAGCAATGTTTGAGCGCGATATTTTGTACCCTACCCAAAAGCCCTTTGAACCCGGGAGTGTCCATATCACTGTTTATGCACCGGAAAGCTCAGGCGGAATTCCTGTGGTCATTGAAGCCAAAACCCAGCATAATCCTCTCGACTATATCCCCGATATCCTCTCCATCCTCCAAACCGATGTTTTTGACAGAATCCGCATAGATGTCAAAAATAGCGGCATTCTATTCTTTAAAGCCAGCAACGGCAACTACTTCCGCGTTAGATTCACCGACAAGGACAGGTATTCCGTAGAAGAAATCCATGATAACGATCCGCTTGTTTAACAGAATCTTGGAAGGTTTACCCTTGATTTGTCGGAAGTTTCTGATACAATAGTGTTGATTTGATGTGATTTTTTTCACAAAACATAAAACTTAAAGGAGTTGAATGTCATGCCACTTGTTAATACCGTTGAGATGTTCAAGAAGGCCTACGAAGGCGGTTACGCTATCGGTGCTTTCAATGTTAACAACATGGAAATCGTTCAGGGAATCACCGAGGCTGCAAAGGAAGTTAAGGCTCCCCTTATTCTGCAGGTTTCTTCCGGCGCAAGAAAGTATGCCAATCACACATACCTCATGAAGCTCATTGAGGCTGCCCTCATTGAAACAGATCTGCCTATCGCAGTTCACCTCGACCACGGCGATACCTTTGAGCTTTGTAAGTCCTGTATCGACGGTGGTTTTACCTCCGTTATGATCGACGGTTCCCACCATTCCTTCGAAGATAACATCGCTCTCACCAAGAAGGTTGTTGATTATGCTCACGCTCACGGCGTAACCGTTGAAGGCGAGCTCGGCCGTCTTGCAGGCGTTGAAGATGATGTTAAGGTTTCCGCTGAGGAATCCTCCTACACCAGACCCGAAGAGGTTGAAGAATTTGTAAAGCGTACCGGTGTTGACTCCCTTGCAATCGCAATTGGAACCAGCCACGGTGCATTCAAGTTCACCGGCGAAGCTAAGCTTCGTTTCGATATCCTTGAAGAAGTAGGCAAGAGACTGCCTGGCTTCCCCATCGTTCTCCATGGCGCATCCTCTGTTATTCCTGAGTATGTTGACATGGTTAACAACTACGGCGGAAAAATGCCCGGCGCTAAGGGCGTTCCCGAGGAAATGCTGAGAAAGGCTGCTTCCATGGCAGTTTGCAAGATCAACATTGACTCCGACCTTCGTCTCGCTATGACTGCAACCATCCGTAAGGTATTTGCAGAAACTCCCGGCGAGTTCGACCCCAGAAAGTATTTAGGACCTGCTCGCGACGAGATCAAGAAGCTTGTTAAGAACAAGCTCATCAACGTTCTCGGCTGCGCTGGCCAGGCATAATTTTTTCATCTAGAATTTTGAGGTTCCGGTTAGCCCCATGCTGAGACCTGCGGAAGCAGGACGCGGGGGCTAATCTTGTCTTTAGACAAGAAGGAGCCCATAATTCTATGAAAAAATTATGCCGAGGGAATTTCACTCGCTCATTTAGAATTTTGAGGTTCCGGTTAGCCACTCTTGGGCTTGCGAAGCAAGCTTATGGGTGGCTAATCTTTTTTCTATTCTTTCAGAACAACCTTCTTTGCAACGCAGTATTTCAAAATATCTTCTTCAGTAAACGTTAACGGCACATTAGCATGAAAGACTAAGCCATCCTCATGCCACAAAACTGTTATACCTGTCGGAAGCTTTTTGTAGGCGTAGTTCTTATTATCCATGCATCGATGCACTTCGCTGGAATCATCTTGAAAATAAGAAGTTACTTTATTATCGAAGTTGCCGACCTCATCATCTCTAAGCCACTCCAGATCGATAAAAGGCTGTGAATCGGTTATCGCTGATGAAGAGGACTGCTGTGCCTTATCCACGTATGTAAATACGCAATAACCGCTTTTAACACGGATGTCTTCTAAAACAAAGCCTGGAGGCACCGAGGCAAGCTCGAAGCAGTAGGAAAGACTGTAAAGATCGAAGAATTCACCTTGCTTTGCTTTTAAGACTCCAGCCTTTAAATCGTAAATTGATTCGAAAGTGGCTGGTACAAGATCGCCTTCACCAACTTCTGGAGTGCAAATATTCGTTTTATTAAGCTTTTTTTCAGGGCCGCAGCCTGAGAGGATAACTAAAGCGGCTATAAGAACACTGCATAACAATCGCATTTTCATAAGCAAAGCTCCTTAAGATAAAGGATATTTTTGTTTCATCATCTGAGCCAAGGTTAGGAGTGTTTTCTTATCGTTGAGTTCCGGTCGTTCATAAAGGCAAAGTGAAAGCATGTAGAGCATGAAACCAATCTCCTTGCCATAGCAAAGCCCGCTATGCTGCAGGTCTTGACCCGATAAGGCAGGCCTTGTATTGAATTGAACCAAATTACTGTATAGAGAGGGGCTTTCATTACTTTCAAGAGCCGGGCGGTTGTGATTGTTTTCTAAATGAAAGCTGTTCTGATTGTTTTCAAGAGCCGGGTAGCTTTGATTGCTTTTTAAAGCAAACCTGCTCTGATTGCCTCCAAAGGCAGGGCTGTTGTTATTGAGCAAAGCGGTAAGGTTTAAAACATCTGCAGCAATCTTTTCCCCAAGCTCGGTCACAATCCTTCTGACATTACGCTCCGAGAAGGCATGGTGGTTTCTGAGTCCTCGTATAAGAAGTGCCACCGTGGTCATGGTCTGGTTGTCGTATTTGAGGCGGCGGAGTGCCTCCACAGCTACATCGGTGGGGTCGAAATTATGGCTTAAATAGAACAGTGCCGCAAGGTAAACGGCCTTTTTTCCCGAAACAGTCACTTGATAGCTCCCCACCTGATCCCAGGCTTCAGGATAATCGGGTATCTGAGGGAAAATAACACGGCTTAAACCAGTCTGCCACAAAAGGGCAAGCTTATGGGGGCTGGAGGACTCCAGAAGCTTGTTAATCTCAGCCTGAACCCTTTCCATACTGACATAGGTCAGGTCGTTATAAAGCGAGCCTATGGCCCTCAAGGTACTGTCCTCGATATCAAAATCGAGCTGGGCTGAGAACCTTACAGCCCGGAGCATACGCAGGGCGTCTTCCGAGAATCGCTTCATGGGATCTCCAACACACCGGATAGTGCGCTTTTCAATATCAATACGGCCTGAAAAGGGATCAATCAACCCCTCCTGATCATTATAGGCCATGGCGTTCATGGTAAAATCCCGTCGTGAGAGGTCTTCAATAAGCGAGTCGGTAAAGGCCACCTGATCGGGTCGACGGTGGTCTGAATAGGTGGTCTCTCTCCTCCAGGTAGTGACCTCTACGAGGGAATCCTCATAAGATACTGTCACTGTGCCGTGCTTGACGCCCGTATCGTAGGTTTTTAAAAAGAGCTTCTTGACATCTGTCTCTTATACACATCT
>JAOABT010000335.1 GCA_026418215.1 Clostridia bacterium
AGATGTGTATAAGAGACAGTTATAGGATAGGCCGCGATGACATGGGGGTTGCAAAGCCTTACACCTAGGGCGACTGCTTCATTTCCGCAAACAAATTCCTTGGTGGCTGCCATCACTCACCCCTCCTTTTCCATCGTAAAAGCTGTTTTCTTACAAACCTTGGCGCAGATGCCGCAGCCTTTGCAGAAGGCATGATCTATTTCTACCTTGTTATCGGGTGTTTTTGAAATGACGCCCTCGGGGCAGCAAAGATAGCAATAAAAGCAGCCTATACACTTCTGGGCGGCATACACAGGCCTGTCGGTTCTCCAGCCTGCGTTTTCGGTAACCAAATGGCCCGCCTCAAAGCAAGGTGCTTCAGGATATTCCAAGATATGCTGAGGTTTCTTGAATGCTTTCACCGTCGGTCTGTTCACCTGAACGCCTCCTTTACTCTTTCATAGGCCGTTTTGAGAACTTCTCCATTCTTGGCTGCAATAGCCGCCGGAAGAACGTCCGCAAGGGCCTTCAGGCCTGATTCCAGAGTGACTATGTCAGAAGCACCCAAAAGTGCACCAAGCATGGCTGTATTGGTCACAGGCCTTTTGAGTATTTCCAGCGCAATATCCGTTGCGGGGAGGGTTATCACCCGGGACGTGCCCAGGCTCTGGTACTTTTCAGGATGCTTGGAATTGATGAGAACGGTACCGCCGGGCTTGATAGCTTTAATCAAATCCCCTCTCACAAGAGTCTCATCTAAAAAAACAATGAAATCGCAGGCTTTTATCTCACTGCGATCCCTGATTTTATCCGAGTCTATCTTTGTAAAGGCGAGTACGGGTGCGCCTCTGAGTTCAGGGCCAAAGGAGGGAAAGGCCAGGGCGTGCTTCCCCTCATGAAGGGTAACCGCCGCGCCCAACACCTTGGCCGCAGTGAAGGCACCCTGCCCGCCGCGTCCATGCCAGCGAATCTCTATCATGGCTTTCGCTCCTTCGCCTTGGCTGCAAGGCCTTCCAGCCGGTTAAGCGCCTCTTGAAGCGTGTCCTTCTTCTTTGCAAAGTGGAAACGGATCAGGTGATGGACATCCTCCTTAAAGAAGCTGGAGCCCGGCACCGCTGCCACGCCCACTTCCCTGGCCATCCACTCGCAGAATTCAATATCGCTCTTTGAGCCGAATTCGGAGATATCCACCATGACGTAGTAAGCGCCCTGCGGAACACTATACTTAAGCTTCAAACTGTCGAGACCCTTTAAAAAGAAATCCCGTTTATCGGTGTAGATTTCCCGTAGTTCCTCGTAATAGGCATCTGAGAACTTCAAACCCGTAACAGCGGCTTCCTGCAGGGGCGCAGCCGCACCCACGGTCAGAAAGTCATGAACCTTGCGGGCACCGTCAATCATGTGGGCGGGAGCAATGAGGTAGCCCAACCTCCAACCCGTGATGGAATAGGTCTTGGAGAGGGAGCTGCAGGAAATGGTCCGCTCGAACATGCCGGGCAGCGAGGCAAAATAGATGTGTTCAAAGGGCTTGTAGACAATATGCTCGTAAACCTCGTCGGTAATGACGAAGGTATCATACTTCTCGGCAAGCTTGGCGATAAGAATAAGCTCACTGCGGCTGAAGACCTTGCCTGTGGGGTTGGAGGGGTTGCAGAGAATGAGCGCTTTGGGTCCCTGCCTAAAAGCATCCTCCAGCTCGTTGGGGTCAAAGCTGAATTCCGGCGGCTTTAACGGGACGTAAATGGGCTGTGCGCCTGATAAGATGGCATCAGCGGCATAGTTTTCATAAAAGGGTGAGAACACGATGACCTTGTCGCCGGGATTGCAGACCGTCATCATGGCCGCTATCATGGCCTCGGTGCTGCCGCAGGTGACGACCACCTGGCTGTCCGGGTCAATGGGGAGCCCCATGAATCGAGACTGCTTCTCGGCCAGCGCCTGACGGAAATTGTTAGCCCCCCAGGTCACGGCATATTGATGAATGTCCCCCTTAGCCACATCCTCAAGAGCCTTTTTAAGCTCCTGGGGCGGGTCGAAATCAGGGAAGCCCTGAGAAAGATTCACGGCATTATAGGTATTGGCAATTCGCGTCATTCTTCTGATGACTGAATCGGTAAAATAGCTGATTCTGTTGCTTAGAGCGGGCATTTCGCTTACCTCATTTCACTATTTCTGTCTTGGCAGGATGCTGTTTGTCCTTAGGATAAGGCGATCAGCTTCTTAAGTCAACCAATCTTTTAGCCTTATGGGTGGCCCTTGGAAGCTCCCCGTTTTGAAGCACAATAACCTCCTTCGGCTTGACGCCTACACGCGTCTTGATCTTGTGCGAAACCTTCTCAGCAAGCGCTTCGTCTGATTCGATATTACCGTTGGCTCTTTCAACCTCAACCTTGAACTTGGTGGTGAAATTCTCGGTAATGGCGGTGATGCGGTACTCACCTGAGAGCTCTTCCATATTGCGGATAACATATTCGATGTCGCTTGGAAAAACATTGACACCCGAAACGATGAGCATATCATCGAGGCGTCCTGCAATATTAACCCTGGCATGGGTACGCCCGCAAGCGCATTTTTCCTTGTTGATCGTCACAATATCCCCTGTTCTGAAGCGAATCATGGGCCGTGCCGTCTTTTTAAGGGTTGTGAGCACAAGCTCGCCTCGCTCGCCGTCCTTGACAGGCTGCTGGGTCTCGGGGTCAATAACCTCTAAAAGCACCTGGTCCTCGGCAAAGTGAAGGCCGTCCCGCTCGCTGCACATGCCGCCGCATGCGCCGAAGATGTCCGAAATGCCGTAGAAGTCGTATACCTTGGCATCCCATAGAGCCTCAATGGCTTCACGCGTTGCCGCGATGGAACCGCCGGGCTCTCCTGCAACAATAATCGTTCTGATGGATAGGTCCTTGGCCGGGTCTATGCCTTGCTTTAAGGCTGTTTCACCCAGATACCAGGCATAGG
>JAOABT010000385.1 GCA_026418215.1 Clostridia bacterium
ATGTGTATAAGAGACAGGTTATATTCTGGGTGAGCACGGCGATACCGAGCTGCCGGCCTGGAGCCTTACCAGCATTGCGGGCATGCCCATGGACGAATACTGCAAGACCTGCAAGCAGTGCAGCAACTCACAGAACAAAGAGGAAATATTCAGGCAGGTCAAAAATTCAGCCTACGAGATCATCAAAGCCAAGGGCGCTACCTATTATGCCGTTGCTTTGGCCGTGGAACGAATTGCAGAGGCTATCATGCGTGACGAGCATTCTATCCTCACGGTTTCCAGTATCCTTCAGGGTGAGTATGGCATTGAGGATGTGGCCCTGAGCGTACCTACCCTGGTCGATCGTCACGGTGTCAAAAAGGTTCTTGAGGTTCCCATCACTGAGGCTGAAAGCGAAATGCTGCAGAACTCTGCAAAAACCCTGAAGGGAATCATTAGCCAGCTCAGGCTGTAAAGGCACTGATACAATGATCTAAGGTATGGCGCGGCTTTAAGGGTAACAATAAGACAATTTCAGCACTTACCGCTCATAGGCATCGCAGCAGAAGCTTTGTATTCATGGTTATTAGCCACGTAAAGAAACTAATTTCTAAACCAATATAAAGGCAAGGCCTGGCTTCACCTTTTTTAAGGAAGCAGACACAGCCAGCTAAATAGCAATGAAACACTTAATTGGCAAGAAGCCAAACAAAAAGAACCTGCCATCAGATGACAGGTTCTTTTTTATGAAAGGATTTTCAAGAAATCTTATTTATTAGTATCGACAAAAACACGTTCTCCGTCCCTTACCATGCCGAGCTTCTCTCTGGCGATTTTTTCAATGCTCTCGTCGCTTGAGATTTCATCCTTTTGCTCCAGGAGCTGCTCCTTAAGCTCGGTTTCCTTCTGGATTTTCTGTTCGATCTGCTTCATTTCCAGATTGATGGCATAGAGCTCGTTCGACTGGGCGCTATAGGTAAAAGCCGCATAAACAAGCATAAATGCTATAAGCGGCGTAATCCACCAGCCTTTTCTCGTCTTTTGTGCAGACATTGAATTCACCCTTTTTCTTAAGTACAACCAAAAAACCTTTGATCAGGCTTTAAGGCTAGGAACATTATACCACATTGCCCCCGGGATGTAACGGGTCTTTAGACCTATTTTTTGGTAAACGTGTGCTTCAAACGCGTAAAATCCACACGAAAACGGTAACCCTCCAAAGCTACCCTATTGCGTGCCTTCCCTGCAAGCCTTCGGAAGCGAATGGCAATAACGCGTACAATAGGAGTCAGCAGCTTGATGATTTCCCTGAAAGGCCAGGATATAATTTTAATCAGCGTCATTAAAAGCCACAGCACCGGTCTGCTGAAAAGGCCAAGATAAAGCAGCGCTCCTATGACAGCCCCCGAATAGAAGTAGCCGCGCGTCTCGCCATCGCTTAAGGCGTAGGAGGCCAGAAACAAGATGACGGCAGCGCAAAGCCAATAGAGGATATCCTCAACATGAACCACAATGGGCTTGGTCTTGATCACACGCCTCTTAAGCCGGAAGAGATCGTAAAGAAAGGCGATGAGAACACCAGCCGCTCCAGCCCCGCCAAAAACCGTCAACTGATACATCACGTTATTTTGCATAGCCTTAAAGCCGCCTCTCTATCTGAAAAGCCCCGAGAAGAAGCCTCCTTTTCTTTGTGGCGCGCCGCTTTCCAGGTATTCGCAGGCGCAAATATCGCCCTCAACATCAAGCTCTGAGGTTTCAACATTCAATTTGTTGATATGGATTCCCATTCCACGGACAACCAGGATTCCAAGCTCTGTATCAAGAACAATGCATTCCTCATTAAAGCTCTCCACGTGGCGTACCCCTGAAATCATCAAACGTCTTCGGTCCTTCAAAATAATATTCTGTGCGCGCTGTTCAAAGGCCTTTGGTTCCTGAGGCATAACAGCACCTCCTTAAAACGCTAACTTACACTTTTAGCCGATAAAGCTCCGCCGATGCATTCTATGCACAAGCCCGGGGAGATATGCCGCAGCAGGACATCCCGCGTTTATGGTGATTGAGGGATTCACTTTATTGTAAAGGATGGCTTTTTTTTGAGCTTGGTATTAATGACAAGCCTGGGGAATGACCTTGAAATGCGGAAAGCGCTGCTTTCTTTTAATCAGCTTATGCACAGCATCCTCGTGTTAGTACTAAAAAAGCGCTTATGGCTTTAAGTCCATAAACGCTTTCATATTGGAGCTTTTATCCCCCATTTTACAGAAGCTCATACATTTCAATGCTTTCTTCCTTCTTTACATGCTCGGTTATTTTCAAAACCCTGAACTTGGTGAGATTCTCACCAAAACGGATCTCGACGATATCACCGACATTCACCTCGGTACCCGGCTTTGCCGCACGGCCGTTAATGGTGACCTTCTCCTTTGAGCAGGCCTCATTGGCCAGCGTTCTGCGCTTTATAATACGGCTCACCTTAAGAAACTTATCAATACGCATTTTAACCCTCTCCTTTATTTTCTCTCTCAAGCCTTTTGGCTTCGTCCCACAGGGCATCCATTTCCTTCAGCGTCATGTCCTTGAGCTGTTTTCCCTGTTCAAGACTTCTTTTTTCCACATGCTCGAATCGTCTGATGAACTTATTGGTAGTCGCTGTCAGGGCAAGCTCGGGCTGTACCTTCAAAAATCTTGATACATTGACCACTGCAAACAGGAGATCACCAAGCTCCTCTTCAATATGTGCAGTGTCACCCTTCCCATAAGCCTCTTCCAGCTCCGTTACCTCTTCTTTAACCTTCAGCACGGCATCCTTGATATCATCCCAGTCGAAGCCCACCTGCGCGGCCTTCTGCTGAACCTTGAAGCTGCGCATCAAGGCCGGGAGATTACCCGGAACTCCCTTTAAGACCTCAGTCTGGGTCTCCTGTCCTTTTTCATCCTTCTTGACCCGCTCCCAGATTTTCATGACATCGTCAGCGGTTTGCGCTTCCTCTTCGCCAAAGACATGGCGGTGGCGGTTGATCATTTTAGCACAAACCCCGTGAATGACATCGCCCATATCAAACTGGCTGTTTTCCTTGGCAATCTGCGAATGGAAAACAACCTGGAGCAAAAGATCACCCAGCTCGTCGCAAAGCTTTGGCGGGCTTTCCTCGTCAATAGCTTCAAGCACCTCGTAGGATTCTTCTATCAAATAGCGCTTGAGGGTCTTGTGATCCTGCTCGCGGTCCCACGGGCAGCCGTTTGGGGCGCGGAGCTTCTCCATGATATCCAATAAATCTTGGTAGGTGTAGCGTTCCTTTTTCATTCTAAAACTCCATTCCGGTAATACCTCAGGCAGCGCAACTCCTGCCGCAAGGCATTTCTAGCGCTTAAGCTCGCAGGGCCCGCAAAGCTTTTCGATGCTTCTGGGGACTGCGTCCCTTGAATTCTTCCAGTCACCGCTTTGATTACGGTAGTCGAACATTTTGGTAAAATGATTCACTTCATCTTGTATGCGCTTGAGCTCCGAGAGCTCTTTAGGAAGGAGGCTTTTTAAGAATTCAGCCTGCCTGCCTCCGGAAAGCTCTTTCCGGGCTGCTGAAAGAAGCTGTTTGAAATGCTTCAGGCAGAAGCCCTTGGAGGCGAGGAACTTCCTTTTAAAATCGTTCTCTGTGTCATAGAGGAAAATCGTGTTCTCAATAAGTCTTTCCATATTGTTTGTAATTCTATCGCATACAGCGCAGGTTCCTTCAAGTGCTGTCAGCTTTTCAAGCAAATCATCGATAAGCCTTTGGGAGGAAGAGCCCTTTCCCTTGAGGCTGTCCAGGGCGGACCCGATGAGACCCTTCTCGCTCTCCTTTTTGACGGCATCGGCTTGCTTCTTGTAAAGCTTCTCCAGATGCTCGAGCTGCTCAACCATGTGGGTATCAATGACGAGCCCCAGAGCCAGCCTGTTCTGCTGCAAGTTATAGAGCTTGGTGAAATGCTCAGTGCAAAAGCCTGTCCGGTTGGTTTCAACGCGGCTGTCGGGCTCCATCATGGACGGTCCGATGGTATAGTCCAGCGCATCATTCTCAAGCTTTCTCTCACAAACACACAAGGCACATTCCGTATCCTGATCGAAGGCCTCATTGATCGGAATAGTGTAAATTCTCTCTTTCATGCCATACTCCCGCAGGGCGCTGAAACCCTGATTATTTCCAATGTTTATAGGATATCACAACTGGAAAAAATTAATCAAGGAAGATGTCGCTTTTTGACGCAGAAATTTAGAAAAAAGTCTTGACGAGCCATTCTGTCTTTGTTATTATGTAATAGCGTCACGCGGGACACCGCTGACGAAGACGTGGCGGCGTAGCTCAGTTGGCTAGAGCATGCGGTTCATACCCGCAGTGTCGTTGGTTCGATTCCGACCGCCGCTACCACAGATGGCCCCATGGTCAAGAGGTCAAGACACGGCCCTTTCAAGGCTGTAACGGGGGTTCAATTCCCCCTGGGGTCACCAAAAGAGAAGGAACTGATGTAATCAGTTCCTTTTTTGTTTTCCTGTTTACAATCCGATTTTCTTCTCCCTTGCGTAATAGAAAAGATACTGCTGGGCGAAGCCGCAGAGCTTGCCGAATTTCTTTAAGGCAAAGGCATAGAGCTCATCATAGCTTGCTTCACACCCGAGATACAGCTCTGCCATCACTCTTTTGACCCAGCGGTCTACAGGGAAGACGTCGTAACAGGTTCCGCTGAATAAAAGGATACAGTCGGCCACCTTCTCACCCACGCCAAAGAACCTCAGCAGGTGGTTACGGGCCTGCTTGGTATCAGCGCCCTGAAGGAGCTCCAGCGGCACTTCCCCCGAAACAGCCTGGCGGGAAGCTTTAGATATATACTTATCCCGGTAGCCGGCACGCACAACGCTCAATTCCTCCAGTGAAAGCTCCGAAAGACGCTCTAGTGTGGGAAAAGCATAAAAACCACCTTTAGAGCCCTTAATAGGCTCTCCAAAGTTTCTTGATAAGTTCTCAATGATCTGGCGAATGCGGGGGATGCCGTTGTTTTGTGAGATTAGAAACGAAATGAGCATCTCACCGAGGTCCTGCTTTAATAGCCGCATGCCCTCCCCATAGCGGATGGCTTCTTCAAGAACGGGGTCTTGAGCGGCAAGTGTTTCCTTGATGGCGCCGTAGTCCCTTTCAAGATCAAGGTAGGGTGACCAGATGGATTTGAAATCCTCAGCCAAAGCACCATGCAGCATGAGGTCCTGTCCATCCCATTCAGCCATGACAGCCCTACCCTTCACAACTCCTGACCATTTTCCGGTTGCAACCCTGTTCCAGCGGAAGCACTGGCCGCATTCAAAGGTATGAACCGGGTCAAAGTGTGTCAATTTCTTGATTTGGATGCCTTTTTCATCTGCTTTCCAGTTATACATTATGTAAATCCTTCCGATATTGTAATGTGGAATGGACTTTAGCTATGCTATGATTATAAAGGTTAAAGTGCTGAAGTTGCATAGTCTTTTACTGGGATTTCACTTGTTTTTTACACGATCAGGGTCTAAAAAGGTACAATTTTAGGCTTTTGTATGAAATTAACAATTATTTGTGGTTTTATCTGTCTGAATATGTGGAAAATATAGATTACTCTATATGGCGAGGGGTTAGGCGAGCTTATGGCATTACTGCTATATAAAAATGAGTACATAGAAATCTCACGAGAAGCGGGTCTCTTTTATATCAAGTCTACAGCAAGGGGGCTTTCCCTTGAGCAGTTCAACAAGATATTGAGAGATTCCTTTCCCAATGTTAAAATTGCAAGCTTTATCGCCATAAAAAATGTTCTGATGAGCGCCCCCTCGGGCCCCGAGGCCTTTGGTGAAGAGCGTGACCGCGTCACCATAAGCATTACCGACGACGCCCTCAAGGCCTATATGACACTGTATGTGGCCGACGATGACCTTTCCTCCAATAAACGCGTCAGCCTTGTTAAGGAGATTTTCGATGCGCTTAGCAAGGCCGGTATCGTTTACGGGATCAAAACCAATCTTCTAGCAGGCACCCTGAAATCCGGAACCGAATATTTGATTGCAGAGGGTCTTCCCGCCACCAACGGACATGATGCACAAATCAAGATGTATGAAATACAAAGTCCCCAGCCGCAGGTTATTGATTCGGGCAAGGTCAACCATTATGAGCTCAACCTCATCAATCGTGTCCACGAGGGCGATTGGCTCGGAGAGCGCAAAGACCCAACGCCCGGCATACCGGGTAAAAATGTTAAGGGCAAGGAAATTCTGCCCGTAGCCGGCCGCAATCTGCCCCTTCTGTACGACCGTGTCTCGGTCCGCGAAGACTACCAAAACAATGTGACGACACTCTACGCCAAAAAAACCGGAGCCGTCTATTTCAAAGGAGACGCTGTCGGTGTCTACGATTTTCTTGAAATCAAGGGCGACATCAATTTTTCTACGGGAAACATCGACTTTGACGGCTTCCTGTCTGTAAAAGGCACTGTTGAAGACAACTTCAGCGTGGTGGCCAACAAGGACGTTGAAATTCTGGGCGAGTTCGGTGTGGGCGCCGCTGACAAGATTACAAGCCGTGAAGGCAATATCTATATCAAGGGTGGCATCGCGGGCAAGGGCAAAGCTCTGGTGC
>JAOABT010000574.1 GCA_026418215.1 Clostridia bacterium
GAGATGACCGGCCTCATGATCATGAAGGCTTACCACACCTCAAGGCACGATAGCAAGCGTGTCAAGATTATTGTTCCGGATTCTTCTCACGGTACCAACCCGGCCTCTGCGGCGCTTACCGGCTTTGAAGTGGTACAAATACCCTCCGATGAACGCGGTTGTGTAGACCTAAAGGCTCTCGAAGCCGTTTTGGACGATACCGTTGCAGGCCTTATGCTCACGAATCCCAACACGTTGGGACTTTTTGAGGAGCATATCCTAGAAATCGCTGAAAAGGTTCATGCCTGCGGTGGACTGCTCTATTATGATGGTGCCAATATGAATGCCATTATGGGCATTGCAAGGCCCGGCGATATGGGTTTTGACATCGCTCATGTCAACCTTCATAAGACGTTTTCAACACCTCATGGCGGCGGAGGCCCCGGTTCCGGGCCCATTGGTGTTAAAAAGGAGCTGGTGCCCTTCCTTCCAGTTCCAGTCATTGAAAAAGAGGAGGATTACTATACACTGGATTATGAAAGACCCCTGTCCGTCGGTAAGGTCAAATCCTTCTACGGTAATTTTGGCGTCATTGTCAGAGCTTATGCCTATATACGCAGCATGGGTGCCAAAGGGCTCAAGGAAGCCTCGGAAACAGCTGTCCTTAATGCCAACTATGTAAGGAAAAAGCTGGAGGATGACTTTGAGATACCCCATAACCGACTCTGCATGCATGAATTTGTTTTATCTGCCGTAAGGCAGGCTTCCAAAGGGATTTCAGCTCTTGATCTTGCGAAGAATCTCTTGGATCGGGGCTATCATCCTCCAACAATCTATTTCCCGCTCATCGTCAAGGAAGCCATGATGATAGAACCGACTGAGACCGAAAGCCCCGAAACCCTTGAAGCCTTCATCACAACCATGCGTGAGCTGGCTGAGAAGGCTGAGAGCGACCCCGAGAGCCTGAAGCACGCTCCAAAAACAACCTATGTGGGACGGCTTGATGAGGTAAAGGCCGCAAGGTCGCCTATTCTAAGGTGGAAAAAATAAAGGGAAGATTTTCATAAAAGAAATGAACCATCAGGAAGGAGCTGCGTCTAATGCAAGTGAGGCAGCTTTTTCCATGCCCTTTTTTGAACTTGTCCATTGTCTGGAAATAGCGGAAATGATATAACTGGATAAGAAGCTCAACAGAAAAAGCAAATAGTACCTATTATGGAGATAGAATGGTTAAAAGTGTCAGAATTATCACAACCGATATCAAAAACCCCTGGATCAATCTGGCTCTGGAAGAGCATTTTTTAAATACAAACCCCGAAGGCAATGCCATCCTCTTCCTCTGGCAAAACAAGGACACGGTTGTCATCGGCAGAAACCAAAACCCTTGGACAGAGTGCAATCTTCCGCTCATGCAGGAGGATAATATCCGCCTGGCACGGCGCATTACGGGCGGAGGAGCGGTTTTTCACGATATCGGGAATCTTAATTTCTCGTTTATCTTAAACCGTGAGGACTATGATGTCAGGCGGCAGTGCATGGTCATTATCAAAGCCCTTGAAGCATTCGGTATTAAAGCCGCCATCAGCGGCCGGAATGATATGACGGTGGATGAAAAGAAGTTCTCGGGCAACGCCTTTGGCTTCAGAAGCCGTAACGCTCTGCATCATGGTACCATTCTGATCGGGGCTGACAAGGAGAAGATGGCTAAATACCTCACTGTCTCTACCGATAAAATCAAGTCCAAGGGCGTGACCTCTGTAAAAAGCCGCGTGATGAACCTTTGCGACATCCTGCCAGAGCTTACGGTTGTGAAGGTTAAAGAGGCTGTTGCTGCTTCTTTTATCGAAGAATACGGGCAAAGCCCCGAAAAGGTTCATTTCAGTGAGAAGGAAAAGCAGTTTTGGCCCAAGGACCCGGCGTTTAGAAGCATCATTACCCGCAACAGCTCATGGGAATGGTCTTTCGGAGAAACGCCCGATTTCGATATGACGCTTAAGAACCGGTTTTCATGGGGTGGCATTGAGCTTCACTTTAAGCTGGACGAGGGTATCGTTACAAAAGCTGAGGTTTTTTCGGATTCTCTTTACGAAGAGCTAGTCACGGCCTTACCCGGTTTGCTTACGGGGGCACGGCTCACCGGGGAGGAGCTGTCACAAAAACTTAACAATGGCAGAAAAGAGCTAACAGATCTTATGAAAGACGCTGAAGTAAAGGATTTGGTCTTTGACGACTTGGTCCTGTGGCTGAAGGACGCCTTGAAATAGGTTATTTATTCTCCACATATACATTGATAGGAATAAGCTCTGGCTTGTTCTTGAAAAGGAGATCATACATATGTCCGCCATTATCACACTCGACAATGTCTACCGGGGTTACCGCATGGGCCAGGAAAAAATTCTGGCTGTGAACGGCATCAGCCTGACGGTTGAAGAAGGGGAAATCTGCTGCCTCCAAGGGCCCTCGGGCTCAGGCAAGTCCACGCTCCTTCATCTTTTAGCAGGGCTCGACAAGCCCTCCAAGGGATCTATCATCATTGGGAAAACCAGGATCGATGCCCTTAGCGAAAATCAGCTCGCACTTTTCAGGCAGCGTTACATAGGCTTTATCTTTCAAAGCTATTATCTCATTCCAACACTAACAGCCCTTGAAAATGTGGCCATGCCGCTGACCTTCTGCGGTGTTCCGCGCTCCAAGCGCATCAAGAAGGCCAAGGAGCTTTTGGAGGCCGTGGGTCTTAAGGATCGCATGAAGCATAGGCCTTCGCAAATGAGTGGTGGTCAGCAGCAGCGCGTCAGCATCGCCAGAGCCTTTGTCAATAACCCGAAGGTGGTCTTCGCAGACGAACCGACAGGAAATCTCGATACCCACACCACATACGAAATGATGGACCTTATGACCAATATGGCCAAGGCCTCCAAGCAGACACTCATGATTGTCACCCATGATAATGAAATTGCCGATTATGCCACGCGAATTATCAGGATTCGCGACGGTAAGATAGAAAAAATAGAGAATGGAAGGGATTTGAGCCATGAAAAACTGGAAGCTTAAAAAAACTGGAACCTGGATGCTGCTCGCTGTCTTTATTGTATCTGCAGTAGCCTCCATGACGGGACTGACCCTGGAGGGAAAGGCCGCGACATCAGACTTTGTGTTGACCCACAATTATACCAACACGCTTACTCCAGGTGATGCTCCTTTTAAAATGACATTGCTTATGAAAGCTACAGCATCCAACACAACCATAAACAATATACAAATTGATTTTTCCGATGCAGGCATTGTAAGTTTGGTAAGTGGCGGGACTCTTGTTACATCTAGCACGCAAGTTGGTTCCACTGAAGCAAACATTGCTACCTTTGATTTAAGATTTACTGGTGATGGCTCAACAGGCATTTTCCCGGTAACTGTAAACTATACACTTGATAATCTGTCTCTTATACACATCTGACGCT
>JAOABT010000651.1 GCA_026418215.1 Clostridia bacterium
GGCCACGGATCTTTCCCAACACTGTCAACAAGGCCGTCGGCAATTTCCTTAAAGCGTTTTTCCGCTTCCTCCGGGTGCTTTGCGAGGGCCATAACCGCACTGTGAATATCATCTAAAACGTCGGACAAAACGATGGAATGCCAAGCCCTGAGCGCAAATTTAACACCGAACCCCGCATAGGAATTCTCCGAGGTCAAAGAAAGCATGGCTACCTTGTCGAGCTTCTGCTTGCCTACAAGCTCCAGCATCATGACATTGTACTGGCCGAAGCGGCATGGGCCTGAGGTTTCAGGCATGAAATTCACCAGAATATCCTCGCCGTTCCACTCGTTATTGACATAGCGCATGAGGCTTCCGAAGGTGAGGATAAGGGGCAGGCATTCCTTGCAGGAAGCAAACCCGCGGCCCAGGGAAAGCTCAGCCTCTCCGGGCGGCGGCAGGGGCACGGCATGGGCACCCACATAATTGAGTGTGGCTGCCAGCATTCTGGCTCCGATCTCTCCCATGGAAGGCACCAGCACCTTCACACGCGGATCGCTCAAGTCGTAGCGTCTTCCATCCGAGGTGACGACATAGGCCTTGCTTCCGCTGGTTTCAACTTTTGAAGCCCCTACTCCATCTTTTGCCTGTGCAGCAAGAAGACCCAGACGCTCCATTTCCCTGTAGCGCTTGACAACGTCGATAAAGGCCTCTATGCGCGTATCTACGCCTGCATCGGCCGTGTGTGAATCAAGCTCAAGGGTCAGCGAGGGCTTTCTGCCCATAATGGTCCTGAAATAGCTCACCAGAAACGAATCCGGACCGCAGCTGAAGTTGGTCACATAGGCGCCGAAAAGCTTCGGATGGCGGGCCACAAAACGCGCAGCCTTTAAAATCCACTGGCCCGAGGCCCAATACATGTTGTCATGCGTGTCTTCCTCGTCAACAGGAAGGAAATCCTGCGGAATGATCCGATAGCCCCGGGAAGCCAGCTTTTTGGGTATGCCCATGTTGCCCAGGCTTGAAAAAGCATTGTAAGGCCGGCCAAAGAGCACAATGGCCGTTTCATCCGGGCTTTCCTCAATAGACTTCAGAACCCTTCGGCCTTCCTCGCGAAGCGCTCTGTGGAAGCTGTTCTGAGCCTCGAGACCCTTTTGGAAGGCTTCTTGGGCAGCCTTTCGCGCATGTCCCAGATTGATGGCCACCTCAGTAAATGCTTCCTCGGCCCTATCGTAGCCCAGGGTCATATCAAGAACAGGCTCAAAAATCCTGATGGCGGATGCCTCAGGGAAGGCGGCCTTTAGAAGATAGGGCTCAGCTTGTACGAAGGGGCAGGCGACGCGAACGTCCTCGCCGCCCGGTACAGGCAGCGCCTTCACATGAGGAAGGAACAGGATATCGGGCTTAAGCTCCAGAAGCTCCTTGAAGGTACCATGAGCCTGCTCAATAGGCCAGCAAAAGGCAGCGCCCCTTCGTGAGCAGCCCTCTGCGGAATATTGGGAAGAATAGACCACCTCATAGCCCAAGGCCGTAAAGAAGCCGGCATAGAGCGGATAGAGGGTGTTGACCATTAATGATAGATTAAGTCCCACGCGTTTACGAGTTTTGGTGCGAGTCGCCGATGCTTGCCCTAAACCGGCAGAAGTGAGCCTTTGGGCGCTGTCAGGGCGGCTGTTGGTCACTACCGCGTTCTGGGAACCGGGCACATCGCCATCGGAATTCTCTAAAGATGCCTCGCTGCCCTCATTTAGTTTAACCGAGCTCAGCAAAAGCCTCTCCCTCAGCGAAACGAGGTCGAAAGCACCGCTGTCCGCCTCGGGCTTATGGTTCAAAAGGTTATAGTATTTATTGCACGCTCCTCCGAAGGGGTAAACCTTATCGCCTACCTTGATGCGGGAGACACTGCATTTCCTGTCGCACTTTTCCTTGCCACCCGCACAAACAAAGGGCTCCTCGTAATAAACCTCCCGTTCACAGAGAGTCTTAAGGTCAAATTCCTGCTCTTCGATCTGCTTGAGCTCAAGCATCGATAATGTTTCAAGCGCAACGCCGAAGGCGCCCATAAGTCCAGGTTCGGGCGGTACTATGATTTCACGGTCTGTTAAGTTGGCCATGGCGGCGGGAACTGCCTTGTTATAGCACACGCCGCCCTGCATGAAAACCTTTTGGCCTACAGTCCTGTTGCCCTTGACCCGGTTGAGGTAGTTGAGGCATATGGAGTATACCAACCCGGCGGCGATGTCCGGCTTGGACAGGCCGTTTTGGATGGCTGTCTTAATGTCGCTGCCTATAAAGGCGGCGCACTGGTCATTAAAGTTCGGCGGGTTATGGCCCCGCATGGCCATTTCCCCGATATCCTCAACCTTGAGGTTTAAAGCTTCCAGAGCGGATTCCTCAAGAAAAGAGCCTGTACCCGCCGAGCAAGCCTCGTTCATGGCGTAATCCGAGGCCACTCCGTTGGTCAGGAAGGTGTATTTGGCATCCTGCCCGCCAATCTCAAAAAGCGTATCGACTTTGGGATCAAAATGAGCCGCTGCCCGGGCATGAGCGATGATTTCGTTGATGACGGCGGGCGTAAGGGCATGAAGACCCGCAATCTGCCTTCCTGAGCCTGTTACGCCAAGCCCCACGATTTTAACAGGAACTGAAAGCTGTCCCGCAATTTCCTTGTAACAGCGTCGCGAAGCGCCCACAGGGTCGCCATTGGTACGAAGATAAACACCGGCAAGAATGGCACGATCCTTCTTGCGCATCAGCACGGCTTTAGTGGTTGTCGAGCCGACATCCAGGCCCAAAAGACATGCATCGCCTGCTTGCGCCGTTCCTCTCACAGACTCCATAAAACGAACCCGCGGCAGGGCCTTAATAAGCGGAGCATGAACGGGAAAGCCGTGATCCTCCCGCTTAAAGAGCTCGTCCCTCACGATGGGCTTAGTTTCATGATTCAGAGCCCAAAGTGCTGCTCCGACTGCCTCAAAGTAACGGCTGTGATCCGGCACCTCGACCTGAAGGCCTGCATCCTTGAGGAACTTGACCATGATCCTGTTTGATGAGCTTCCGCCCACCAGCAGGATACGACTTTCCGGATTATCCTTTAAAAGCTCCACAATCTTATTGGACATCATTTTACATAAGCCCGCCACCACATGAGCCTTCGATGCCCCCTTGTTAAGCGCATGAGTGCAATCGCTCTTGCAAAAGACGCTGCAGCGCCCGGCAACCTTATAGGGGTTTTCGGGGTCGGCAATCTCCATGGCGGCCTCAACCTTTAAATCCATACGTTTAAGCTGCTGCAAGAAGAACTCGCCCGTACCCGAGGCGCATTTATTTCCGCTCTTCACTTCTATAATCCGTCCCAACGGGTCTAAGCGGTAAACCATAAAGGTTTCACCGCCTGCGCTTACTATGACGTCCGCAGCGTCTCTTTCACCAGATTGTGAGCTTGAGCCCTTCCCAGCCT
>JAOABT010000034.1 GCA_026418215.1 Clostridia bacterium
TCAGCAAGTATTCGTAAGGAGCTGGTTAGCCACATGTTAAGGTCTGCAAGCAGACCGCGGTGGCTAATCCTGCTTTAGCAGGAAAGCGACCAGAATACTCTGAAAAAGTTGAGTTTTCTTTTTCCTTAGTCTCAGCAAGTATTCGTAAGGAGCTGGTTAGCCACATGTTAAGGTCTGCAAGCAGACCGCGGTGGCTAATCCTGCTTTAGCAGGAAAGCGACCAGAATACTCTGAAAAAGTTGAGTTTTCTTTTTCCTTTCTTAAAATAACCGTTACCTCATGCCATAGGCTGTAGTATAAGCTCCTGTAACGCTTAAATTGTATAGGATGTGAGCCAAGAGTGAATTCAGACCTTACCCTTGTAGAAAAGGCCTTAGGTGGCGATACAGACGCCTTTTCAAAGCTTGTGGACTGCTACCAGCACAGGCTCCTCGCTTTCACGTATAAAATGGTCCTCTCCAAGGAGGATGCCGAGGAGATCGTGCAAGAAACGTTTATAAAAGCCTATAAGCACCTCTGGCGCTATGACAGCCGGATTAGTTTTTCCACCTGGCTTTATACCATTGCGCATAATCTCTGCAAGACTTTTATGAAACGTAGAAAAGCACCGCCCATAAGCCTTGAAAGTGAAGTCATTTCAGGCTTCGAACCTGTAAGCCCTCCTAAGGAAGAGCCGTCTGAGTACCTGATGCTTAAGGAATACCGCCGTGAGGCCCATAAGCTCATGGCCTTTTTAAAGCCGGACCAGAAAGCGGCTCTTATCCTTAAGTATCTGCAGGACCTTTCCTATGAGGAGATTGGACGAATTTTGGGCATCAGCGAGGATGCAGCGAAAATGAAGGTATATCGTGCTAAAAAGGAGATTTTAAAACGCTATCAGCCTGTGGGAGGTGTAGATCATGTCATGTCGCTATAATGACAAGCATCTGATAAAATACTCGGAAGGGACACTTGAACCTGATGAAAAGAGCCGTTTTGAAAAGCATTTGGAGGAATGCCAAAGCTGCTCCGAAAAAGTAAAGCTTCTAAAGGGACTTGCATGGGAGTCAAAGGCTTCACCCGATCTAAATACGGACTTAACTCTAAAAATCAAACGTAGGCTATCCGACATAAAACCGGCAAGCCGCCATTCCATAATGGGCTTTATCCGCCATAACCGCCGCATGCTGACCACAGGCGCTTATGCTCTTTCTCTTGTATTGCTGCTCGTACTCGTTTGGAGCCCGTTATCGAGAGGTATTTCTTCCATACTCAGCAATAAGCTCTCTCAGAACCCGGCATCTTCGCCCATTACCGCCGGTGCATCTGAAACCGACCGGGAATCAGCACCTGCTATAGCCCCTCCGTTGCCAGACACCAAGGAATCCTATACGCTGGGGCTATTTAGATCGACAATGACCTATAAGGAGATACTCGCTTTGTCGGGCAGGGCCGACCCCAATTTGGCAACCTATGAGGAGATACCTTTTTCAAATATTGTCGTCGAGGAAGAGCCTTTTTTGACTGAGAACGACATTGAGAGCTTTAATCCCGACACCATGGTTTTAAAACTTAAACCCGGAGTGTATGACAGAATACTCAAAGCCTTTGTCAGCGCAAGCCCCATCCCCTTTGTGGCTAAAATAGACGGAAAAGAGCTCTTCTGGGGCGTCACCCTGCACCCCATATCCTCCATGATGCCTCCGGAAAGCATTCCCAGGCTCGATTGGACGTTAGATGAGAATAATGCCGACGCCCTTAAATTATCAAATATGACTAACGTCTTAACCCTGGATGACAGCATCATCATGAAAATCTTAAAGGACAGAGGTAAGCTTGCCGAAACCGAGCAGCCCAACACAAGCTATGCCATAAAAGCCAGCAAAACCGGTGTCCCTGAGTTTATCAACCTTCTCAAAGAAAAAGCTCCTAAGCTATCTAAAGGCTTTGAAGCTGAAAAAACCTATAACATAACTCCTGATGAGGTCCTCAAATTCACAGGCTGCAGCATATTTAAATCCGTTGATACCTGCGAATCCCTGCTGCTGTATAACAATGAGATTTATCCGCTCGGTACAGGCTTTGGAGGACTAGGGCTTACAGATATCAAGACCTGCGATTTCGATCATAACGGCCAGCGGGACCTCATCTACACCTTTTCTTGGGGATCGGGACTGCATCGCTCAGAGGTGGGGTATTTTAATCTCACAACGAAAAAAGAGATTGTATTGAAATACGGTGAAGCGGGCGCTTACCTTAACTACGATATGCTGCTGGAAAAGGCTTCGGACGACAGCTTCAGCTTATATCACGCCGATGTGGATATAACCGGTGGCAGCTTTGTAAGCTTCAGACTCATAAAAGGCAAACACCTGGCTAATGTCGTCCTTGAGGATAATGGGATTAAGGTCAATCTGGTTTCAGGGGACAGCGTGGGAAGTGAAAACCAAAATAATGGAGCCAGCAGCAACGAGGAATTTCTAACACTAACCAACCTAAACACCGCCGATAATTCCACGGCTGTTCTTCCCTTACCAAAGGGCTGGAGGGCCGTGAGAACAGATTACCCGCTGGCTAAGGACTTTACCTTCAATTCTGAAAAGAACAGACCCGTCATGACCTTGCAAAGCTTCAGGCTGTTCTTTGTCGATAAGCTGCAGGATACTATTTATTGGGAAAACAAAGGCGATTTATCGGGTGAGCTTCAGATATCAGGCTATTACCCGGACGAACCCCACGGGGCAGTTCTTCCCAACCATTCCTCCATTGTTGGAACTCCGATTGAGGGAAAATCCGCCCTTGGCAACGTCACAATCTATCTTCTGGACTGTGATATCCCTAAGGACATGCAGACAGAGGAGCAACAGACATTCAAGCTTTACTATGCCGTCATCCCCATCGAGGGCGAAAATCTGGCTTATGTGCTGTCCCTCGCGGTTCCTTTGGATATGCAGCCATCAGATTTTCTGACTCATGTCAAGCAGATTCTTGGCATGAATTAAAGCTTAACGGTTTGAGCCGTAGGGGTTGCGGCAATGCCGCCGTCAGCGGTCTCCTTGAGACTGCAGGGCATTCCGCGCCCCACCTCGCCCGAGGCCAATATGACCTCGTCGGCAGGGACAAACACGTTAAGGCCTGCCAAGGCCAGATGTGCCGACGTGATGGCATTGGAAGCCCCCGAAGCGTTTCTCATGACGCAGGGGACCTCCACAAGCCCGGCGACCGGATCACATACCAGCCCCATGCTGTTTTCCAAAGCAATGGCTACAGCATGAGAAGCCATTTGGGGGGTGCCCCCCATGAGCTCAACCAGAGCCGCGGCTGCCATTGCCGAGGCCGCTCCGCATTCGGCCATACAACCGCCTTCCGCACCTGAAATACTGGCTTTTTTTGCGATGACCAGGCCAATCCCCGCTGTTGTAAATAGGGCTTTAATAACCTGGGGCTCCGGAATTTTATACTCTTCCATGGCAGTAACCAGCACAGCCGGAATGATCCCGCACGAGCCCGCAGTGGGAGCAGCAACAATTCTTCCCATGGAAGCGTTGTATTCCGATGCAGCCAACGCCTTCACCATGGCTTTATGAATAAAATCATCGGGAAGCTTTCCTTCCTTAATGGAAGTAAGCAGTTTGTAGGCACCGCCTCCGGTGAGGCCGCTGATGGACTTCAGATTGGGATTCAACCCCTGAAGAATGGATTCCTTCATGACATTAAAGGTCTCAGCCATCCTCTCAAGGAGAGCCTCCTGAGTTGTTTCCATATGGGCTGCTTCATATTCCAAAACGATATCCGAAATCCGAAGCTGCCTGGCTTGCGCCTCGTTGACCAGCATACCCACGCTTTCAATTTCCTTCATGACCCTTCCCCCTCTAATGCACCGGCTTCACAATAGTAGCCCGGGTTATTCTCGGAATGCGTTCAATCAACTCCGCGATATCCTGACGAATTTCCTCATCCGCTTCTATCACCATGATGGCCGGGCCTCTTTTCTCGGTTCGGTAAACACGCATAAACGCTATATTGATATTGAAGCAAGCCAAAAGGTTTGTGACTGAGGATATGACTCCCGGCAGGTCCAGATGGCTGACGACAAGGGCATAATATTCTCCCGTGATGGCAACCTCTACCCC
>JAOABT010000065.1 GCA_026418215.1 Clostridia bacterium
GGGCTCGGAGATGTGTATAAGAGACAGGCTATTGATGATAGGTAACCTAAGAGGTATTCGTGAATCCTCAAAAATCTTTGGTATCCCTACCTACGCTTTTATATTTGCTATTTTGGCCATGATTGTGACAGGCTTTGTTAAAGTGTGGACAGGCTATACGCCGCCCCAGCCTGTCATTCAATCCGCAGGCGAGCCCCTTACCCTCATGCTTCTGCTCCGAGCCTTTTCAAACGGCTGTACCGCTCTGACCGGTGTCGAGGCTGTGAGCAACGCCGTGCCGAATTTTAAAAAGCCGCCTGAAAAGTATGCCAAACGCGTTCTCCTCATTCTGTCCATCATTATTCTTGTACTGTTTGGCGGCACCTCTATCCTGGCAAATATCTATAAGGTGGTGCCAGGTCAAAGAGCGATGCTGGTCCTGATTGCGGAAGAGGTCTTCGGTCATAATATCATGTACTATTTTGTAACGGCCACAACCTTCATTATCCTGATCATGGCTGCAAACACCGCCTTTTCGGGCTTCCCCATGCTGGTTTCTGTTATGGCCAAGGAAGGCTACGCTCCCCGTCAGCTCAGCATGCGCGGCGACCGCTTAAGCTATGACAACGGCATCAAGCTCCTGTCTTTCGCAGCCATTATTCTCATTATTCTGTTCAATGCAAAGGTCTCCAAGCTTATCGGCCTTTACGCCATTGGTGTGTTTATATCCTTTACCCTATCCCAGGGAGGCATGTTCTTGAAATGGACCCGTGAGAAGGGCAAAAACTGGATTTATAAGGCTATTGTTAACGGAACCGGTGCCATCGTCACCTCGATAGCTGTCGTCATCATTGCGTTCACCAAGTTTTCGGAAGGCGCATGGATTGTTGTTGTTCTGATCCCCATCATGATTTTCCTGATGATCAAGGTCAAGACGCACTATGTAGCCGTGCAGAGGCAGCTCAGAATCAAGCCCGAGGAGCTCGAAAACTTTGAGTTTGAGAAGAAGGCCTACAGAAACCGTGTCATCGTGCCCATTGAGAGCATCAACAACTCAAGCGTACGTGCGCTTCGCTTTGCCAAGACCATTTCCGATAATATCACCGCCTTTACCATCGTCATAGACCGGGAAGATGAAGTGAAGATCAGAGAGAGATATGACAAGCTCAATACGGGCATACCGCTTATCGTAAGGTATTCGCCTTACAGAAAGGTGGTCGAGCCGCTCTTGAACTTTATCAAGTCCGCGGAGTACAATTACACCAAGGGCGACATGATAACCGTCATCCTGCCGCAGTTTGTGGTCAAGAAGTGGTGGCAGCGCATTTTGCATAATAATACCAGCTTCTATATAGAAAAGGAGCTTTTAAAGCATAAGCATATTGTGGTATCGGTCATGCCGCTTCAGCTCAAGCATGATAAGGAAATCCTCAATAATCCCAAATATCAGTAAAAAATAAATTGCCAATCTTAGTCAAACCCATGCTATAATTATGACCAAGACAGCACTTGGAGGAATGCAGCATGAATCGCAATATTCGTTTTATCACAAGAGTGGCTATATTATTGGCAATTACCCTGGTGTTCCAGTATCTCGGACGCTTCATGGGGCCGCAGAACAACTTTATCGTGGGACCTGTTGTGAATGCGGTGCTCCTCATCGCAACCCAAATGACAGGTCTTTCGGGCGGGCTTGTTATCGCAATTATTGCACCGATAGCATCGGCGCTGACCAACAAGGCCGCCATAGCTCCCATTATACTGGCCTTTTCGCCCTGCATTATCGCTGGTAACGCCATACTGGTTTTAGCTTATTACTTTTTAAAGAAACGCAAGAAGCTTGTAGGTGTTGCGGCCGGAGCAATAGGTAAAAGCGTTTTTCTTTACGGAGCCATACTGATCTTCATAGGCCTCATGAAACTCAATCCCAAGGTTGGCGCAGCGCTGACGCTGCTGTTCAGCTGGCCTCAGCTTGTAACAGCCATTTTGGGCGGTATGATCGCTTTGGCGATCCTTCCTGTCCTTGAAAGAACCATTAAGGAGTAACAGTCGCCTATGATTCTATTCTGGATGCTGGCGAGAATAGGCATAATCCTTCTTCTGATCAAGCTTTTGTCTTGTCAGGATTTTTGTCATGGCCTGACCTCCACCCTCATAAAGGGCGGTGCGTACTTTTTGTGCATTCTCCCGCTCATCCAGGATTGCCGTTGGGTTCTTCTTATTGAAGCAGTCATTATACCTGCCGTTTTAGGCATCAAATCCCTTCTCTACGCGGTCAAGGCGCATTTTATCCTATGCCTCGACGCCCTCTCTCAACATAACTGCAAGCTGTACGCCATTAATCAACGCGTCAAGATTCCTGTCGGAGCTTCTCTTTAATTCGTAACCTCAAATTGCGAAAATGAGCTCAAAATGAGCATCAGAAAGAGGAGTACCATGAAAGGAATATCTGTAAGATTGAAGGAAGAGCTCAATAGGACTCTTCATGCCCATACTGTCTATGCCGAAACCCTCTTTAAAATCCATTCCTTCTATGACAACGGTCTTACGCTTCACGATATCGGTGAAAAAGCCTATAAGCTAAGGCAGCGGGCGTTCTCGGGCCAAGATCTTGAAGCGCTCCTGCCCGAAGTTTATGCCCTCACAGCTCAAGCCTCAGCGCTAACCTTGGGTCTAAAGCCTCACGATTGCCAGCTGTTAGCCGCCATCGCCCTACATGAGGGCTACATTATTCAAATGCAGACAGGCGAGGGTAAGACCTTATCAGCCGTTTTCCCTGCCATTCTCAACGCCCTTACGGGAAGGGGCGTCCATATTCTCACCTTTAACGACTATCTTGCAAAGAGAGACGCTGAATGGATGTTGCCGCTTTATAAAAGTCTTGGTCTTTCTGTGGGGTATATTTCAGAGAGTATGGGCCATATGGAGAGAAAAAGGGCCTACTATGCAGACGTCACCTATGTAAGCGCCAAAGAGGCAGGCTTCGATTACCTGAGAGATTTCTTAAGCCTCGAAAAGGAGCGCGTGGTTTTAAGGGGCTTGAACTACGCCATTGTGGACGAAGCCGATTCCCTGATGATTGATGAGGCGCGTATTCCCCTCGTTATATCCGGCAGGTTTGATGAGGTGCAGAACTGCGCCATAAAGGCCGATGGCGTCATGCGGCGGTTTAGGCGTGGCACCCATTTTGATGAGGACCAATATGCCAATATCCTGTACATCACAGATGCAGGCTATGCCTTTGCCGAGTCGGTTTTAGGCATACCCAGCCTGTTTGAAAAAGAAAATACCTTATATCTAGTGGCGCTTCATGCCTCATTAACAGCCCACCATCTTTTAAAGAGAGACAAAAACTATATTGTCAGGCAGGACAGGATAGAGATTATTGACGAGTTCACAGGTCGGGTAGCCTTAAGAAGGCTTTATCCCGACAGCGTTCAAGCAGCGGTTGAGATTAAGGAAGGGCTAAAGCCTCAGAACCTCGGCCGCATCATGGGGAGAATCGCCATTCAGCATTTCCTGAGCCTCTATGAAAAGCTCGGGGGCATGACGGGCACAGCTAAAAGTGCTTCCTTTGAATTTAAGGAGCTGTACAAAAAAAGTGTCATGGAAATTGAGCCCCACAAGCCAAGTCAGAGGACGGACCACCCCGACAGAATTTTCTGCACCCTGAAGGAAAAAGAGCAGGCTATTCTGGATGAGATTTTGCGTATCCATCAAAAAGGCCAGCCCGTCCTCATCGGAACGGGCTGCATTGAAGAGTTCGAGGAGCTTTCTTCAAAGCTAAGAGAAAGGGGAGTAGCCTGCGAGGTCTTAAATGCCCGTCATGATGATGAGGAGGCACACATCATTGCTGAGGCGGGAAAACCTTTCAAGGTGACCGTTTCAACAAATATGGCCGGCCGCGGCGTTGACATTCGCTTGGGCGGTTCCTCTGAAGCTCAGAAGGAACAGGTTATGGCCTCTGGAGGACTCTATATCCTCGGCACGAGGCGCTATGAAAGCGTTCGTATTGATGACCAGCTCAAAGGCCGCGCGGGCAGGCAGGGTGAGCCGGGAGAGTCTCAGTTCTTTGTGAGCCTGGAGGATGAGCTCATAGTCAAGTACAACATCCCCCAAAAGAAGGCCTGCCAGCCATCGTACCGTCAGCAAGAAAATATAGAGCCCTTTAGCCGCCTTAAACGTTCCTCGGCCTCATTAGGGCAAGGGGGCGAAATCACAGACAAAAGAGCATACAAGGAGCTAAAACTACTCCAGAAGCACATAGAAGGCTACTATTCCGATGTGCGCATGCAGCTCATACGCTACTCGGTCATATTGG
>JAOABT010000100.1 GCA_026418215.1 Clostridia bacterium
ACCTTACACAGCGCACACGGTTCCAATGATAAGTTTCTGCAATGCTGCAGGCGTTTTCATAGGACTCGGTCAAATGATCCAGACTCTTTTCATGAATATCCTTCTCACTGGTGCCGGTGATCTTATTCTTTCTTTCCTTCATGAGCTTCTGTCCGAATTCCGGGGGCATGTCCAAAAAGATCACACAATCAGGTACGGGAATACCCAGCTTATTAAATTCCAAATCCCAGAGCCAATCCAGAAATCTGGATTTTTCCTGGGGCTCCTTTACCTTGGAGGCCTGATGAATCATGTTAGACGCCGTATAACGGTCTGAAATAATGATGCCACCGCTTTGATAGAAGTCCATCCAGGTTGTTTTATAGGAGGCAAACCTGTCAATGGCATAAAATGTGGATGAAGCATAGGCGTTTACATCCTCGGGCGAGCTTCCGAAAGCTCCATTTAAATACATCTTCACCAAAGCTGATGACTCGCTTTGATAATTCGGAAATTCAACCTTCCTCACATTTCTTCCGTCATTGACGAGCCTTTCAAAGAGTTTCAGTGTATGCGTTTCCTTCCCGCTGGAATCGACGCCTTCAATACTGATGAGCTTTCCCTTCATAGGTCTCCCCCTGGTTATCATGAAATCTCGGTATCTTCATAAAAGTCCTAAGCATTTGTTTAGCAAAGTTTATAAAAGTTTATTTATTGCAGTAAATTCTTCTCAATTCCATCGTTCTAGTTCTAGGTCAACAATAGATGATCCATAAACCAGTTGTCCTTTAACATCTATGTCTTTACTCGCTTATGATAGAATAGCCGTTTGTCATAAGCCCCGTCATTTTTATTACCTATCAGCCTTCAGAAATAATCCTTAATTGGCCATTCTCAATGCCGTGCACAGGGCAGCCGGACCATAAGAGCGTATTGAGATAGTCCAGAATCTCCTCTGTTATTCTTTCTCCGGGGTTTAGGATCGGAATCCCCGGCGGATATGGCACGACAGATGAGGCGCTGACTTTACCTATCGCTTCCATTATTGGCACTTCCGCAGCTTTGTGAAAGAAGGCCTTGCGAAGCGGTATTACACGCTCTGGAAGAGTATTTGGCCAAAGCGGCGGCTTATCTGACTTTTTCGGACCATTAAACTCTTTTTGAAGCTCATAAAGAGAATCCATAAGCCTATCAAAATCAGCATCCGTATGAGAAGGCGTTGCGATAAGGACAATATGCTCCAAATCAGCCATTTCCGCAACAATACCAAAGCGTTCCCGCAGAAGCCGTTCGGCGTCAAAGCCAGTAAGCGGTGTGTTCGCAAAACTTAGAATAATCCGGCTGAAATCGGTTTTGAAGCCGGGTTGCTGAACCATAACACGTTCCACCCACTCTTGTGCTTTCAGCCTTTCTTCAAGCTTTTTAAGCTTAACCCTTAAGTCGTCGTAACTTTCCCTCCCCTTATTCTCCATCATCTCCCGAACCGTGTCAATGGAAGCCATGAGGACATAGGAAGGACTTGTTGTCTGAACCATAGAGGCTGTCATTTCAATGATTGACCGAGGAACGAGCCCCCGGCTGTTTCCATGGAGCAGGGCTGTTTGAGTCAGGGCAGCCATCGTTTTGTGAAGGCTTTGGACGCACAGATCAGCACCGGATATCATGGCTGTCGGAGGAAATTCCGAGTGAAAGGCGAAATGGGCGCCATGAGCCTCATCCACAAGCAACGGTATGCCGAAACGCTTCGCCAATGCCGATATTGGTTCAAGATCAACAGCAATGCCGTAATAATTGGGCCGGGTTATGAGAATGCCTTGGGCATCGGGATGTTGATGTAAGGCAGCTTCTAACCCTCTAGCCGTCACACCC